>JAIBJH010000259.1 GCA_020029455.1 Hyphomicrobiales bacterium | reverse complement strand
GACGGCGCGATCCAGCAGCTATCTTCCGCAGAGGAACTTTATGACCAGCCGAAGAACTCTTTCGTCGCCCAGTTCATCGGCGAGAACAACAAGTTCAGGGGCACGATAACATACACGAACGGCAGCACCTGCAAGGTGAAACTCGATTCCGGCGAAGTGATTACGGCTCTCAATGTCGTGGGCGGAGCGAGCGGCACCAGAAGCATGCTTTCGATCCGGCCTGAATCCATCGAAATCAATCCCAATGGCGAGGAAATCGAAAATCGCCTTGATGCTCAGGTGAAGGAACTGATTTTTCTCGGCGACCACTTGCGGGCAAGATTGTCGGTCGCCGGCAACGACGATTTTATCGTGAAGGTTCGCCACAAGGGTCTTGGAACTTCACTTAAACAGGGAGGAAAGGTGAAAGTCGGCTGGCAAGCGACAGACTGCCGGGCGCTCGACGCGCCGCAATAACAAATTCGAAGGTCAGGCAGGACCGCAACAACTGCAATCAACTGAGACCGCGCCCATCGCGCGGGAGAGTTCAACAAGGGAGTATTAAATGAAACACGTAACAAAATTTATGGCAGCAGCGGCGCTAGGTGCGTCCATGTTTGCCATTGCGCCAGTCGCCTCAGCCGGAGACGAACTCACCATCGTCTCCTGGGGCGGCGCCTATTCGGAATCGCAGCGCAAGGCCTTCTACGAGCCCTACAATGCGGCCGGCAACAAAGTGACGGAAGCCGAATACAACGGTGAAGTGGCCAAGATCAAAGCCATGGTCGAAGCAAATGCCGTGACCTGGGATGTGATCGACGTCGACACGCCGACCGGCCTCCAGGGCTGCGCCGAGGGTGCGCTTGAGACGATTGACTGGGCCAAGCTGGGCCTCGACAAGTCGAAGTTCATCGGCGCAGAGCTCATGGATTGCGCCATTCCGAACATCGTCTATGGCACTGTGTTCGGCTATGATACATCGAAGCTCGCCGAAGGTCCGACAAGCCTGATCGACCTCTTCGACATGGCCAAGTTCCCGGGAAAGCGCGGCCTTTGGAAGAACCCGCAGGTAAACCTGGAATGGGCCCTGATTGCGGATGGCGTTCCTTCCGCCGATGTCTACAAGGTTTTGGGCACGCCGGAAGGCGTGGACCGCGCCTTCAAGAAGCTTGACACTATCAAGAAAGACATCGTCTGGTGGGAAGCTGGCGCGCAAGCTCCGCAGCTCCTCGCCGATGGCCAGGTGGTGATGACCTCGGCCTGGAATGGCCGCTTGCAGACTGCCATCGACGCAGACGGCAAGCCCTTCAAGATCGTGTGGGACAACCAGGCTCTCGATTGGGACTGGTGGGCCATCACCAAAAACACACCGAAGCTTGAAGAAGCCTATCGCTTCATTGCCTTCGCTTCTCAGCCAGAGATGATGGCCAACCAGACAAAGTTCATCGCCTACGGCCCTTCAAACAAGGATGCCGTTCCTAACATCGATCCCAAGACACTGCCCAACTTGCCGACCGCTCCGGACAATCTGAAGACGGCCTGGCAGCTTGACCCGCAGTTCTGGGCCGACAATGGCGACCAGTTGAAGGAACGCTTCAACGCCTGGCTGGCGCAGTAGCTAATCTCTCCCCCGGCTTCGCCGGGGGAGTACCGCGCAGCGGGGAGGGGGTGTCTCTAGTCTGACTCACCCCCTCCCGCCTGCGGCGTACTCCCCCAACAAGTTGGGGGAGAAGACATCCGCAACAACATGCCATTGACTGTGGCGATGATCGCCGATTGGGATGGCAAGGATGTGCCAGGCGAAGAAGCCTTTGCCGCATTGGCCGCTGACTTAAAGGCAGCACAGAAAACAAGGCAAGCAGCACTGATCGGCAAGCGCCTCAACTATGAAATACCGACGCTGAAATCCAAGGTGACGGTGACGGCGAGAAAAATCGAAAAGGTCGAGACCGGGCCATGGAAAGAGGCCGTGATCGCCATCGATCCGGTTTGGAACCAAGTCGAAACCTGGGCCACCATCAAGCGAGCGAGTTCCGCCTACACGCCATTCTACTTGCTCAGTGTGCTGGACCTTAAACAAGAAACCAGCGGCTCGATTGTTCAGGTCGAAGACAACCGAAAAATCTATCGCGGCATTCTCTGGCGCACGCTCGGCATTTCCTTCTTGGTCACATTACTGACGCTGGTTCTTGGCTATCCAGTGGCCTACATGCTGGCAACGCTTCCCACACGCAGCGCCAACATACTGTTGATCCTGGTCCTGCTGCCCTTCTGGACTTCGCTTCTTGTGCGCACCACGGCCTGGTCCATCCTGTTGCAGGATGGTGGAGTTGTAACGCAGCTCATGCATGTGACGGGCATCACTTGGTTGCTCAATCTGGTGGGCGTCCTGGATGGAGAGCCTTCGCTTTACAAGACACGCTTCTCAACCGTGCTGGCCATGACCCACATCCAGCTGCCCTTCACGCTTCTTCCCATCTATTCGGTGATGAAGACCATCTCGCCATCTTATATGCGCGCCGCGCGTTCGCTCGGCGCCAAGCCGGCTTATGCCTATTGGAAGGTCTACATGCCGCAAACACTGCCTGGCGTCGCGGCGGGCTGCCTTCTCACCTTCATCCTGTGCCTCGGCTATTACATCACGCCTGCGCTCGTGGGTGGCCCGACGGACAACATGATTGCGGGTTTCATTGACAGCGCCATGAACTCGGAAGGCAATTGGGGCCGCGCCTCGGCGCTCGGTGTTGTGCTCCTCGCGGCCACGCTCATACTTTACTACGTCTACAACAAGCTTGTCGGCATCGACAAAATGAAGCTGGGCTGAGTCATGGCTGCGCCTCCTTATGCCACCCGTTCCGAAGTTGTCGCCCACTACGGCCTGCGCGTCTACGTGGGACTGGTGCTGCTGTTCCTGATCGCACCAATCCTCGCCATCATGCCCCTCTCCTTCAATTCGGAAACCTTCTTCAGTTATCCCATGCCGGGCTATTCGCTGCGCTGGTATGACGACTTCTTTACTAACAACCGCTGGCAATCGGCACTGCGCCTTTCACTGGTTTTGGCCTTCCTTACGACGCTCTTGTCGACAACGCTTGGCACACTCGCTGCCTTGGGACTTGTGCGCGGCAACCTGCCCTGGCGCGCCACCATCATGGCCGTTCTCATTTCGCCCATGGTGGTGCCGATCATTATCTCGGCCATCGGCATGTTCTTCTTCTATGCCAAGCTGAACATGCTCGGCACGCTTCCCGGACTTGTCCTTGCTCATACAGCACTCGCAACACCCTTTGTGGTTATAACAGTCACCGCAACCCTGTCGTCCTTTGACAAGACACTCATGCGCGCTGGCGAAAGCCTCGGCGCCTCGCCGACGTGGGTGTTCTTCAAGGTCGTCCTGCCGCTTATCCTGCCTGGCATGATTTCGGGCGCGCTCTTTGCCTTTGTCACAAGCTTCGACGAGGTGATCGCCGTGCTTTTCATCGCAGGCCCTGAGCAGCGCACCCTGCCGCGCCAGATGTTCTCTGGCATCCGTGAACTGATCTCGCCGACGATCACGGCAGCTGCATCGGTGCTGATCGTAATCTCAACCCTGCTTCTTGTTGCGGTGGAACTGCTGCGCCGCCGCAGCGAAAGGCTGAGGGGCGTAAGATGATCCGGACTGGCGAGCAGTATCGCGATTCGATAAGGGACGGCCGGGAAGTCTGGATCAACGGTGAACGCGTCAAGGATGTGACACGGCACCCCATGTTCAAACCTGCCGTCGACATCCGCGCGCGCATCTACGACATGCAGCACGAGGCCGCGACCCGCGATGTGATGACCTACGAGGAATCCGGTGAGCGTTTCGCCATCGGCAACAAGCTGCCGCACAGTCAGCAGGATTGGCATGACAAGCGCCGCGCCGTGGGCTGTGTATTGCATGACATTGGTGGCATCGTCACGCGCGTCGGAGACGAAACCGTCGGAGAAATGTGGTCCTTATGGGATGGCAAGGATATCTTGAATGAGATTGACCCGCGCTTTGCCGAGAATATCGAGCGCCATATCAACCTGTCGATTACCGGTGATCCGTTCCATGTCTCGGCCAATACCGACCCGAAGGGCGATCGTTCCAAGCCGCCGCAGGAGCAGGACCCCGACATGCTTGTGCATGTGGTGAAGGAAACCGATGCGGGGATCGTCATACGCGGCGCCAAATATGAAACCGCGGCGGCCTACGCTAACCAGGCCTTCCTCAAGCCGACCATCGCCAATTGGGGCGATGCAAAGCTCTCTGAATATGCCCTGGGCTGTATCGTCAAGATGAATGCGCCGGGCGTGAAGCACATCTGCCGCACCGGCTTCACTACGCGCGCGCCGGAACGTGACTATCCGCTTTCCAACAGGTTCGACGAAATCGACACGCTTGTCATTCTCGATAACGTGCTCATCCCCTGGGAGGATGTGCTGTTCTACCAGCACACCCGCGCCGCCGCCTTCATTCGCCAGACATTGCATCGCTATTCCGCCTTTCCTTTTGTTCAGCGCACTGAAGGCTATGCCGATCTCATCATTGGCGCTGCCTTGTGGAACGCGAAACAGACGGGCCTCGACAAGCAGCAGGCGGTGCAGGAAAAACTCGCCGACCTCGCTGTCTGGCGCGAGGGCATCAACGCCCACCTGACAGCGTCGATTGTCATGGCGGAGAAAAGCCCGAACGGACTTCTCATGCCGAACCAGTCACTGCTGATGGCGGGGCGCTGCCATGCGCTCAACAACCTGCCCCGCATGATACATATCGCCCGCGAGCTATGTGGTGGCCAGATTTGCGTAACGCCGGACGTGGCGGCCTTTGAACATCCCGAGACAAAACAGTGGATGGACAAATACTATACCGTCAACGACGGCTGGCTGGCGGATGACCGCCGCAAACTTCTTGCCCTTGCCCGCGACCTTCTGAATTCCGACTATGCCGGACACCGGCTGACCTTCCAGCTTTTTGCCCAAGCGCCGCCTTTCGCCCAGTCCGCCGCCGTCTACCGCTGTTTTGATTGGAACAGCACATTGCAATTCGCACAGAGGGCCGGCGGCATGTCAGATCGCATCTGGGGTGCAAAGAAAATTGCCGCGGAGTGATGACATGACGGCTCACAAGCGCATTCGCCCCTTCAACACGAAGGACACCTATCCGGAACAGAAGCTAGACAATGACCTGTGTCAGGCCGTGGTGGCCCGCGGCACCATGGTGTTTCTGCGCGGCCAGGTGAGCCAGGACCTGGAGACGAGAGAGTCGCTCCATCCGGGAAACGCCATCTTGCAGGCTCGGAAGTCCATGGAGAACATCAAGACACTGATAGAGGAAGCCGGTGGCAGCCTCGATCACATCTGCCGCATCGTGGTTTACTTGACCGATATTCGGCACCGGCAGGACGTTTACCGAGAGATGGGGGCCTGGCTGAAGGGCGTCTTTCCCTGTTCCACGGGTCTTGTCGTTACGGCGCTTGCACGGCCCGAATGGATCGTGGAGATTGAGGCAACCGCAGTCATTCCCGATTAGGTGCCCGTCTTGACCTTCTCAATCGCAGGCCGCTGTGCCCGAACCGGCATGT
>JAIBJH010000258.1 GCA_020029455.1 Hyphomicrobiales bacterium | reverse complement strand
AGGATCGACTGGGGCGTAAAGGCGGGTTTTTTGCTCGTGATGGTTCCGACGTTATCGGGCTAATTTATAGTTGCAAATGACAACTATGCTCCGGTTGCTCTCGCTGCGTAACGCAGTGCGAAATACCGAACAAAAGTCCTGAGGCTTAGCCGCTTTGGGCGGGGTCCGCCGGCACCTGGCAACAGAAGCCGGCACTTTTCCAAGTTCTGTGAAGTTCACTTCAATGCGGCGGTGGCTTCTGGTATGCCGCCTCACCGGTGATTTGGCAGGTGGCTGCGACGGAGCCTATCCTGCATTTTTGATTCTACCTGAGGAAGCAATGGCTGAAGACCTGATGCGGTATGACCAGCTGGCGCAAAACGCGCTCAGGGGTGTCGTGCGCGATGCGCTCCGCAAGGTACAAAAGACGGGGCTTCCCGGCGAACATCACTTCTATATTGCCTTCAACACGCGCTTTCCCGGTGTCATCTTGAGCGAGCGAATCGCGGCGCGATACCCTCGTGAAATGACGGTGGTGCTGCAGCACCAGTTCTGGAATCTGGTCGTCACCGATGAGCTGTTTGAAGTCGAACTTTCTTTCGACAACATTCCGGAAAAACTGGTGGTGCCGTTCAATGCGGTGAAGGGATTCCTGGACCCCTCCGTGCAGTTTGGGTTGCAGTTTGAAGTGGTTCAGGCCGATGGCCAAAAGGACAGTGCGCAGAAACCTTCGGTGGAAGGCAAAACGCCTTCTGAAGCAGAAGGTGAGTCTTCAGTTGCGGATGGCGCAAAACCCGAGTCCGAGTCTGGCGAAGCGAAGGTGGTTTCCCTCGATGCATTCCGCAAGAAGTAGCTTCCTCACTTTTGCCCTGCTCTCCATCATTGCCCTTGCGGGCGCGCAGGCGCCTGCCATGGGGCAGGACATCACCAGCCTCGAAATGCTCTCGGAAATGGCGGCGGAATCGCCAAAGACATCCGCAGAGATCAACAAGATGCCGGCGAAGAAACTCTTCGGACGGCAGAAGGCTCCGGCTGATCTCAAGGCCAGGGCCATCGGCAGCTATGCCAAGGGCTGCCTTGCCGGTGCCAAGGCTATTCCCGTTACCGGCGAAGCCTGGCAGGTGATGCGCCTGTCGCGCAACCGCATGTGGGGCCACCCCCAGCTGATTTCCCTGGTGGAGGATCTGGCGCGCAAGTCAAAGGCAGCGGGAGAATGGAACGGGCTTCTTATCGGCGACATCTCGCAGCCGCGCGGCGGGCCCATGCTCACAGGTCATGCCAGCCACCAGATCGGTCTTGATGCAGACGTCTGGCTGACGCCGATGCCGGCCCGTGTGCTTACCGCCAAAGAGCGCGCCAACATCTCTGCCACGGTGATGACCAAGAACCGGCTGGAGATCAATCCCAAGGTGTGGACCGAAAACCACATGAAGCTCATCCGGCGGGCGGCGAAATACGACCAGGTGGCGCGCATCTTCGTGCATCCGCCAATCAAGGCTGAGCTGTGCAAATGGGCCAAGGGTGACCGCTCGTGGCTTGCCAAGGTCAGGCCAATCTACGGCCACAACTATCACTTCCACATCCGCATGAAGTGCCCCGCCGGCTTGGCGGGCTGCAAGAACCAGTGGACGCCTAACCCCAAAGACGGCACGGGTTGCGGAGACGAGCTCGCCTATTGGATGAGCGAAGTTCCCTGGAAGCCCAAGAAGCCGGACCCCAAGCCCAATCCCAACAAGCCGAAGCCCAAGCCACCGCCGCCCTTGACTCTCTCCGGGCTACCTGCTGAATGCCGCGCCGTCATTGCTGCGCCCTGATGGGCAGCGCAATTCAATAACCCGCTGGGGGTGGGTTTCGATGAGCACATCCAAACCGGCAGAAACACAGGGCGGGTTTCCACCGCCGCCTGATACTATTCCTCCCCATACACCGATCGAAGAAGGCCGTGCCAATACGCTAAAATTGGCATTCGCCACACTCGGTGTCGTCTACGGCGACATCGGCACCAGCCCGCTCTATGCCATGCGCGAAGCGCTGCATCCGGTTGTCGCAGCAGGCGGTGATTTGCGTCTGGCCGTGCTCGGCGTTGTCTCCCTCCTGATCTGGGCGTTGCTCATCGTCGTCACGTTGAAATACGTCATCATGCTGATGCGCGCCGACAACCGCGGCGAAGGCGGCATACTTTCGCTTGTCGTGCTTGTCGAAACGTTGCTCAAGCGCAAGGGGGGCACCGTTCTGGTACTTGGCGTGATCGGTGCCGCGTTCTTCTTCGGCGATGCGATGATCACGCCGGCCATGTCGGTATTGTCGGCCGTAGAAGGCCTGTCGGTGATCAATCAGGGCTTCAAGCCATTGGTCGTGCCGCTCACGCTGCTCATCCTGATCACGCTCTTCCTGTTCCAATATAAAGGAACGGCTGGCGTTGCTTCGCTCTTTGCGCCGGTGACGTTGGTGTGGTTCGGAACGCTTGCCGTTCTGGGCTTCATCCATATTTTCGATGACTTGGAGATATTTTTCGCCTTCAACCCCTGGTACGGGGCGCAGATGCTGATTGAGCGACCGGGGCTGGCGCTTCTTGTTTTTGGTGGTGTTTTCCTCGCCGTGACTGGTGGTGAGGCGCTCTACGCCGATATGGGCCATTTTGGCCGCACGCCCATCCGCATGGCCTGGTTCTTCGTGGTGCTGCCGGGCCTTCTTCTCAATTATCTCGGCCAGGGTGCTTTCATCATTTCCCATCCCGAGGCCGTTGCCAACCCGCTGTTCCTCATGACGCCGGGCTGGGGCCTCATTCCGTTCGTCATCCTTGCCACGGTGGTAACAGTGATTGCGAGCCAGGCGGTCATCACTGGCGCCTTCTCGGTGGCGCAGCAGGCCATGTCGCTAGGCCTTTTGCCCCGCATGTCGATCACCCACACCTCGGAGGAAGAACAGGGCCAAATTTATGTTGGACAGGTGAACTGGCTCCTGCTGTTCGGCGTGGTGATACTGGTGCTGGTGTTCAAGTCATCGTCAAATCTTGCATCGGCCTATGGCGTTGCGGTCAACACCTCGATGATCGTCGATAGCATTCTGGCGCTGATCTTCTTCTGGAAAGCGCGCACGATCCCACGCTGGCTTGCCATACCGGCGCTTCTTGTCATTCTTGGTGTGGAGCTCACCTTCGGCATGGCGAATGCTCTGAAGATCCTGCACGGTGGCTACATGCCGGTGCTGATGGGCGCCACCATCATCCTGCTCATGTACACTTGGCTGCGCGGTCGGAAACTTCTGGCCAGCAAACTTGCAAGAGACTCCGTGGAACTCGAGGGGCTGCTGCAATCACTGGAGAGGAGGCCGCCATCGCGCGTGGCTGGCGCTGCCGTCTTCATGCAGACGGACCCTAAATATGCGCCCTCTGCCCTTATGCACAATCTCAAGCACAATCGCGTCTTGCACGACAAGCTGGTGTTTATCACGGTTGAGACCACCGATGAGCCGCGTCATGAGGGCGAGCGTGTGTTGGTGCGCCAGGGTCCGCTTGGCGCATGGATTGTCGAAGCGCGCTTCGGTTACATGGAGCAGCCCGACGTGCCTCGGGCACTGCGCGCCTGCGCTGACTATGGGCTTGAGATTGATCCGCGACAGGCCAGCTATTTCATGGGCCGCCGCTCCATCCGGCTGTCACCCCGTTCGGCCATGCCCTTCTGGCAGCAGCGCATCTTCATCATGCTCACCAACCAGTCATCGCGGGCCATCGAATTCTTCCGCATCCCGCCCGACCGCGTGGTCGAGCTCGGCATGCAGATGAGCATCTAAGAAGAACTCTCCTCCCCCCTTGCGCGGGGACGGACGGAACACAGAGATTCCGATGTTTGGTGCATAACACGCCTCCCCTCTGGCCACTGGCAGGTTG
>JAIBJH010000059.1 GCA_020029455.1 Hyphomicrobiales bacterium | reverse complement strand
CGTTCCTTCGTTCTTCCGGGCGGACATCCGGCGGCCGCTTTCCTGCACCAGGCTCGCACCATCTGCCGCAGGGCTGAACGCCTGATGGTGGCATTGCGCCAACAAGATAACGAACCCGTCAGCACAGCGGCCCTCGCTTATGTGAATCGTTTGTCTGATTTTCTCTTCGTCGCCAGCCGCTGGGTCAATCACGCAACAGGTGCCGGTGACATTCTCTGGGAACCGGGAAAAACGCGAGGGGCCTGATGGTCTTTGTGCCGCTCCATGATGAAAACCCGCTGCGCGTCATCCGTCTGCAGCTGATGACGGCCGCCATCATCTTTGTGAATGTCCTGGTCTTCATCATCTTCGGCGGTGTCAGCGGCGCTGAAGCGGTGCTTGCGGCAGATGTGGGTTACGGCGTAGTGCCATCCGAACTCCTGAACTTCAACCGCACGGCGCCTCCCACCCTCAATCCTGTTGCAGAGCCTATCACCCTCGTCACCTACATGTTTTTTCATGCGGGCTGGTTGCATCTCTTGAGCAACATGGCCTTCCTCTGGGTCTTCGGTGACAATGTGGAAGATGCCTTCGGCCACTTTGGCTTTCTGCTCTTCTATCTGCTCTGCGGCATTGCCGGCGCGCTTGCCCATGTGGCCATGTATCCGGCAAGCCAGGATCCGCTGGTCGGCGCCTCCGGCGCCTTGTCTGGCGTGATCGCCTCTTACTTTTTGCTTTATCCCCGCGCCAAGATTCTGGTGCTCGCCTATGTGGTCCCGATCCGCTTGCCCGCCTTCATCGTGCTCGGCGGCTGGATTGCACTTCAGGTGCTGAGCCTGAGGTCAAACCATCCGGATGCGCAAGGCGTGGCCTGGTGGGCCCATATCGGTGGCTTTGCCGCAGGTTTCATACTGACAGCGCTGCTGCGCTCACGGCTTCTGGTGCGCGGCTGAACAGGGCGGTGGTCCGCGTCAGAAGCTCACTATCCTCAAAAGCCTCTTGGAGATCCAAGAACACCGCCTCCGTCTGCGCCGGGGTTTTTCCCAGAAGATGCACATGAAGCTCGTCAACGCCGAGGCTGGCAAAGCGGCGCGCCTCCCGTGTCCCGACGGCATGGTCCCAGAAGGGTTGGAAGCGGCCCACAGCGACGGCGATCCGCAAAGGTCCCTTCCGCTTCACCGCCATATAGATAGCGCCGGGAAGCGGCGGGCACTCATCAATCCGATAGACCGAATGGATGTATTTCCGCCCCGAGGCCCCGCTCCAATACCAGAATCGGTCCTGGAAAAAGGGATCAGAAGCCAAGGTTACGGCAACGGGAGAGCCATGAATCAACATGAGAACAAATATAGAACAAACTGAACTCCCCGTCAACCACAAAGCGCAAAACCACAGTCGGCGCAGGTCATACAGCCTTCCTTCGCGGCGAGATTCTCCGAGCCGCAGGCCGGGCACAGCCGCTTCTCCGCCGCCGCCGACAAGACCGAACCCGTCACGGCATTGGGCCGGAACGTGGTGCAGCCCTTGAGGCCAAGTGCGTAAGCCTCTTCATAAACCGAGACAAAACGCTCGAAGGGAAAATCCGCCGGCACATTGATGGTTTTGGAGATGGAACTGTCCACATGGGCCTGGGCCGCGGCTTGCATCTTCAGGTGCTCGGAGGGCGAGAGGTCATTCACCGTCACCATGTAGGGCGGAAGCTTGCCATTGCCCTCACCATCCCCCCCACCATTCCCATTGTGCTTGCGCCACAGCGCATAGGCATAGTCTTCGAGATGCTCGGTCCGGTGGCTGCCGCTACGCTCCAGAATGCGCCGCTCCTGGGTGAAGCTGAAAATGGGTTCGATGCCGCTCGAGACATTGCCTGCAAGAAGCGAAATAGTGCCCGTCGGCGCAATGGAAGTGAGAAGCCCGTTGCGCAATCCTTGTCTGCCGATCATTTCATGGGAAGCAGGAGAGAGAGCCTCGCCATAGGGTGTGCCCAGATAGGCATGCGCATCGAACATCGGGAACACGCCCTTCTCTTCGGCAAGTTCAACGCTGGATTCAATCGCCGCCAGTTGGATCGCCGCCATCCACTTTTGTGTGATGGCCGCCGCCTCATCAGAACCATAGCGCCGCCCCATCATGGCAAGCGCATCGCCAAGGCCCGTGACGCCAAGGCCCAAGCGCCGCTTTGCGAAAGCTTCGGTGCGCTGTTGCGGCAAGGGATAATTCGAGACCTCAATCACATTGTCGAGGAAACGGATGGCAATGCGCGCCGCTTCCGCGAGCTTTCCTTCATCGAGCGCGGCATCGCTTTCAAACGGTGATGTCACGAAGCGCGGAAGATTGAGCGAACCCAAAAGGCACGCTCCATAAGGAGGCAGCGGCTGCTCACCGCAAGGATTGGTGCAAGAAATAGTTTCGCAATAGGATAGCGGATTGAGGTTATTCACCCGGTCGATGAAAATAACGCCGGGCTCGGCCACGTCATAGGTGGCGTGCATGATCTTCCGCCACAACTCCTTCGCTTTCACAGTCCTGTAGGTCTGCCCGCCAAAGCGCAGCGGCCATGGCGCATCAGCCTCTACTGCCTCCATGAAGGCATCCGTCACCAGCACCGAGACATTGAAATTGCGCAGCAGCCGGTGATCACGTTTTGCCTCGATGAAGTTCTCGATATCGGGATGATCGCAGGCCAGCGTTCCCATCATCGCCCCGCGCCGCGCCCCCGCCGACATGATGGTGCGGCACATGGCATCCCAGCAATCCATGAAGCTCAGGGGCCCCGAAGCGTCGGCCCCCACGCTGTGCACGAGCGCCCCCTTGGGACGCAGTGTCGAGAAATCATGGCCGATGCCGCCACCCTGTTGCAGGGTGAGCGCCGCTTCTTTCAATCCATCGAAAATGCCGGTGATCGAATCGCCGATGGTGCCCATGACGAAGCAGTTGAACAGCGTCACCTGCCTGTTGGTGCCCGCCCCGGCCAGAATACGCCCCGCCGGGATAAAGGCGAGGTCTTCCATCAGAGCGAGAAACACCTTCTCCCAATGCGCCCTTTCGGAGGGTTTTTCAGCCGCCGCCACGGCCCGCGCCACCCGTTCAAGACTCTGGTCGAGCGAGGCCTCCGCCCCGCCTTCGGGGGTCACATAGCGGTATTTTGCCGCCCAGATATCGCGGGAGATCGCCGGATCCATGATGAAAACCTATGCCGTCCGTCGCCGCCTGTCCAGAAGTTGTTCTAGTTTTGTTTCGCCTCCGCCAACAGCCTGTTACTGGAGCTTTCAATGGCCACCTCCAGCCTTTTCTGAAACTCGGCCCGTGGCAACCCCGGCGGGATGGCGGGGCAGAATTCCAGGATGATGGTGCCGGGTTTCCGCAGGAACTTGCGCCGCGGCCAATAGATCCCGGCATTGAGACCGAAGGGAACACAGGGCACATCGAGCGCCCCATAAAGCGCTGCCGCGCCCGGCTTGTAATTCGGCGGATCGCCCGGCGCCCGCCTTGTTCCTTCCGGCATGATGACAATCTGCCGTCCCGCCGCGATCTCTTCCTTGGCGCGCTTCATCATCCTGCGCAGCGCCTGGGGCCCAGCGTCGCGCTCGACAGCAATCATCCGGAATTTCAGCCCGAACCAGCCGAACAGCGGAATGAATGTGAGCTCCCGCTTCAACACCATGCACGGATCATCAAGCAGCGGCAGGATGGCAAAAGTCTCCCAGAAAGACTGATGCTTGCCGGCGACCAGCAACGGCCCCTTCGGTATATGCTGCAACCCCCTCACTTCCATGCCCGTGCCGCAGATCACTTTCAGCAGCCAGACAGACGTCGTCGCCCACAATTGCAGCGCCCGAATCGCCCAGCGGCGCGGCCCGAACAGCAGCGGCGAACCCACCACCAGGAAGAGGACGAGATTGAGATAAAAAAGAATATTGAAGAAAAGAGAGCGAAAGGCCGTCATGGCATGGATGATAGCATGCGCATCAACGTCATGCGCGATGTCAAAAGCGCAATGATGATGGCGGCAAGCGGCACCGCCAGGAACGAGAGAAGGAGGTAACGCCCTTCTCCACGCGGAATATAGAAGAGGCTCCGCGCCGCTTCGGCAACACCATTGGCTTCCGCCCCGCCGAGGAATCCCAGAAGCGCAAAGACAACAACGCCACCCGCCAGCCCGATGAGGCCGGCATAAAATCCAGCAGAGAGAAAGCGCCGGTCGATGGCCCGCGCGATGAAACGGTCTTCCGCGCCCACAAGGTGCAGCACCTCGACGATGGACTGATTGGCCGCAAGCACCGCCCGCGAGGCTGACACCACCATGGCAATGGCCGAAAGCGCAATGAGCGCCAGTACCAGCCAGGAGAGAATGGAAAGCGTGCCCGCCATGCGCCTGAGTTCTGCCTCCCAGCGCCGATGCGAATCAAGCCGCGCCGGCGGCACCGCCGCCGCAATCTGTTGCTCAAGTGCGGCTATGTCCGGCGGCGTCTTATCGTCGATTAGCACACGGATCAGGCGCGGCACCGGCAGCTTGTCGAGACCTTCCGCGCCGATCCACGGCGCCAGCAATTCTTCCGAAGCCGCGCGCGGCAAGGCCTCTGCCTCGCGCACTCCTGCCGTCTCCTTGAGAACGGCGAGCACCGCGGCAACATCCTGCTCCACATCGCGGTTGCTCACTTCCCGCACCTGCACCGTGAGTTCCGTCGCAAGCCCGCGAGACCAGTGCGTCACTGCCCTGTCAATGAGAATGATGGCGCCCACCGCCAGGACGGCAAGAAAACACATGACCGCCATGGCTGCGACCAGCGTACGCAACGGTGCCGCATCTTTCGGGAACATGGGCCCCTGCATGCTCATCTCCGGAGCACTCCGTCCTGCAGCCTGAGGATTGGCTTCTGCATGGCCTGCATCAGGCTCTCGTCGTGGCTGGCAATCAGCACAGTGGTGCCCTGCTGGTTGAGGGCCGCAAAGAGATGGAGCAGCCTTCGCGCTAGCACCGGGTCCACATTGCCCGTCGGTTCATCGGCCAACAACAAGTCCGGTTTTGCAATGACAGCGCGGGCAATCGCCGCCCGCTGTTTTTCACCGCCCGACAGTGTATCGGGAAAAACCTCGGCCTTGGGGGCAAGACCCACCCAGTCAATGAGGTCGAGTACATTCTGCCGGTAGCTGGAAAGCCGCTCGCCCGCCACCCGCAATGGCAGCGCCACGTTGTCGAAGACCGAAAGATGATCGAGCAGCCTGAAATCCTGGAATACCAAGCCGATCCGCCGCCTGACGCGTGGAAGCTCGCTGCGATCGAGATGCTCCACATTGGTGCCGAAGAGCTTGATAGTGCCCTTGCTTGGCCGCTGTGCCAGAAAGAGAAGCCGCAGCAGCGAAGACTTGCCCGCCCCCGATGGCCCAGTCAGGAACATGAAGTCCCCCGCCTTCATGTGGAACGTCACGTGCTTCAGCACCTCGGGGCCCGAGCCATAGCGCAAGCCGATATTGTCAACCCTGAGCACTGCTGAGGTCTCTGTCCTTACTCTTATGACCGTGCCGGACTGGATGCACCGTCAGGTATTAACCCGCCGTTAAGCATAAGCGCAGTTAGCTGCGGCAAATCCATGATCGTCAGTTGCCCCACTTGTTCTAGCCGCAATCACCTGTCGCCCCGCGAGGCCAACGGCCTTGCTGAGGCCATGTGCCGCGCCTGCGGCCACCGCTGGACGGAAGTCGAGATCGTCGAGACCATCGACGTGATCGATAGGCCCTCCCGTAACCTGCCCCGCAAGATCGACCGCACCATTGAGCGCGTCATCGACCATGACGATGCCCCGGAATTTGAGGCAAGAAGGCTCGCCGATCTTGCCCGCGAAGCCCAGGCACAATTTGCTGTCGAACGCGCCGCTACGCGCCGCCGCTGGCAAAGCTGGGCTGTCTTCACCGCCTTTTTCTTCTCGCCCATTGCCGCTGCGGCATTGGTGCCGGAAACCATCGTCGCCGCAGCTCCCATCAGCTACAAGGCCTATGAGGCGCTTGGCCTCAACATCAACGTCTATGGCCTCGAGATCAGGCGCATTGAAAGCCAGCACGCCCTTATCGATGGCGCGCGCATTCTCACCGTCAAAGGCGAGATCAGCAACGTCGATAGCGACATTCGGAAAATTCCCTGGCTGCGCTTTGCCCTTCTCGATTCCGGTGGCAAGGAGCTCTACACTTGGAACCTTGATACCGGCGCAAGGCCGCTGCGCGCGGGCGAAACCACAGGCTTTGTGACGAGAGTCCAGGCTCCGCCGGAGCTTGCCCACAACCTCAAGATTCGCTTTGCGAAGGCTGATGAATTGGGGTCTGATGCAGCAAAGGTACTTCCGCCTTTGCCTGCAACGCCTAAGACAAATGACACGCCATAACATCGACGGCTATGTGATCGACGTCCTCTACTCCGAAGCCGAAATCAACGCCCGCATCTCCGCCCTCGCAAAAGAAATCGCCGCCTCAAATCCGCATCGGCTTCTCGTCGTTCCGGTGCTGAAGGGAAGTTTCATCTTCGCCGCCGACCTGATCCGCGCCATGCATCATGCAGGGCTCTCGCCGGAAGTCGATTTCATGATCCTGGCGAGCTACCGCGAAGGCACACGCTCCTCCGGCAAGGTCGATGTACTGCGTGACATTGAATCGGATGTGAAAGACCGCGACGTGCTTCTCGTTGATGACATTCTTGAGTCTGGTCGCACCCTCGCCTTCGCCAAGGATCTGATTATGGCTCGAGGAGCAAAAAGCGCCACAAGCTGCGTGCTGCTTTTCAAGCCGGGGCACCTAGCTGCCAATATCGCGGGCGATCATGTGGGCTTCGAATGCCCCGACAAATTTGTCGTGGGCTACGGCATGGACATGGCCCATCAGTTCCGCGAACTGCCCTTCGTCGGCCATGTGGTTGAGGGTCCGAAAGGATAGTAAATTTTCGTCATGCCCGCGCAGGCGGGCATCCCGCTTATTTGAATCGAGAAAAGCGGGACCCCTGCCGTAGCCTGCCCTCGCGGAGGCGGGGGCAGGGGTGACGGAAGTACAATTACCCCCACGGCCCTTTCGAAGGTTCCGCATTCCATGGTCCGCGCGCCGCATCGTTCTGCGCAAAGCCTTCGCCCGTCATGGCCTGCAGCGCCGCGATACGGTTAGCCGTCGCCGGATGCGTGGAAAAGAGATTGTCCATGCGCGCACCCGAGAGCGGATTGATGATGAAGAGGTGCGCCATGGCCGGATTGCGCTCCACCGCTTCATTGGGAATTTGATGCGCCGCCTGCTCAATGCGGGAAAGCGCCGAAGCCAGCGCCAAGGGCTTTCCTGAAATCTCCGCCCCCATGCGGTCGGCGGCATATTCGCGGGTGCGGCTGATCGCCATCTGCACGATCATCGCGCCAAGCGGCGCCAGCAGCATGAGAAGGATAGCGGCAAAGCCACCCATCGGCGCATTGCGGTCGCGCGGCATGAACAGCGAAAAATTGGCGAGCATGGAAATGGCGCCGGCAATCGTCGCCGTCATCGCCATGATCAGCGTGTCGCGGTTCTTCACATGGGCGAGCTCGTGGGCCATCACGCCCTCGACTTCATCCGTGTTGAGATAACGAAGCAGGCCCGTCGTTGCGGCAACGGCGGCATTTTCCGGATTGCGCCCCGTGGCAAAGGCATTGGGCTGCGGATTGTCGATGGTATAGATCTTTGGCATCGGCAGATTGGCGTTCTCCGCCAAGCGCCGCACCAGCGCATGAAGCTCGGGCGCTTCCGAAGGGTTTGCCTCACGCGCACCCGCCATGCGCAGCACCATCTTGTCGGCATTCCAATAGGCAAAGAGGTTTGTCGCCACCGCAAAAGCCAGCGCCAGCAACAAGCCTGTCTCGCGCCCGATCAGATAGCCGAATGCGAGGAAAAGGCCTGTCAGGCCCGCCATCAGAAGTCCGGTCTTGGCATAGTTCATCGAACCCTCCGCAGATGCTTGAGAAATTGGGGATCGCCGTGGCAAACTGCAAGAAGATGAAAAAACTTTCACCCGAGGCGGAACGGGCGCTGGCCGAAGCCGAAACCCGCCGCCGCGCGAAAAAAGAGGGCGAACTTCCGAAAGAAATAGGCGGCCGCGATGGCCCCGAACCCACCCGTTATGGCGACTGGGAGAAGAACGGCATCGCTTCGGATTTCTAGCCCTTACTCTCCATCGGCGTCCCGGACTTGATCCGGGATCAACCAGCCGACCCAGACTCTCTTTTGCGCTGGGTGGGCCGGTCAGGCCGGCCCATGGAGAATTGAAGGAAACCCCAGCCTCTCCCTCACCTCTTCCGCCGTCACGCCTTGCGCCCGCAACTCCAAGAGCGAAACACTTTTCTTGCTCTTGGAAAGTTTTTCACCCACTTCATCACGAATGAGATCGTGATGGTGATAGTGCGGCGTCGGAAATCCCAGCAACCGCTGCAGCTGCATGTGCAGCGGTGTGGCAGGCTCGATATCACGCCCACGCACCACATGGGTCACACCCTGCAACGCGTCATCGGTCACAACCGCGATATGATAGCTTGAGCCGGTGCCACGCTTTGAAATCATCGCATCGCCCCACATAGACGCATCGCTTTCTGTCTTGAGCCGCCAGCCAAAGGGCTCGCCTTTCGCCATGCGCGCTTCCGCTTCTTCGCGCCAGATGCTTCTGCATGTTCCCGCATAATGCGGCTGACCTTCAGGATCGCGCGTGGGCAATGTCTTCGCGAGGCTGCGCGAACAAAAGCAGGGATAAACAGCACCCATCTGCCACAGCCTTTGCAATTCGCGCTCATAGTCACCGAAGTGCCCGCTCTGAATGCGCACCGGCTCTTCCCAGCTGATGCCGAGCCAGCGCAAATCCTCAAAGATACCATCAACAAATTCCCGCCGGCTCCGTGTCACATCCGTGTCTTCAATGCGTAAGAGAAGCCTCCCGCCCGTCTCCCGCGCCATTTTCTCATTGAGCAGCGCCGAATAGGCATGGCCGAGATGCAGCCGCCCATTTGGGCTTGGTGCGAATCTGAAAACGGGTGTCGCCATCACTTGCAATCGTTCATTACTGCTTTAACTCATGCCTAGCGCATCGGGCGAGCAGGTGGAATTGCCTGCGAAGCGAAAGATGCGCCAAGCAAGAAGGAGCACAGGCTGTCCACGCAACCACTCACCGACGCCGCAATCGCAAACGCGGTTGATGATCTTTGCCGCGCCGAGAAACGCTTCCGCGCAATCGTCGATTCTCACGGCCTGCCATCGCTCCGCCGCGGCGAGGAAGGACTTCACGGCCTGCTGATGATCGTCACCGAGCAATTCCTCTCCCTCGCTGCCGCCCGCGCCATCTGGCTGCGCCTCGAAGCGCATCTCTCACCTCTCACCGCCGGCGCTGTTCTTGCCGCAAGTAACACCGATCTCCTCGCCCTCGGCCTCTCCAATGCCAAGGTCAAAAGCTTCAAGGGCATCGCCACCGCCTTCGCCGATAATCCGCATCTCTGTTCCGTGCTGCATCGCCACCCGGACGAAGAGGCGCGAAAAGCCCTCCTCGGCCTTCCCGGCATCGGTCCCTGGTCTGCCGATATCTATCTCCTGTCATCCATGCTCCGGCCCGATGTCTTTCCGGTGGGTGATCTGGCGCTGCAGGCGGCGGCCCAAAACCTCTTTCGCCTGCGCGCCCGCCCCGACGCCAAGAGGCTCCATGAGCTCTCGCGCAAATGGCAGCCCTGGCGCGCCGTTGCGGCCCGCCTTTTGTGGAGCCATTACCGGGGCTTGAAGCAGATTCCCCAGGCGAAATAATGCCTATTCACAGGGCCGTCGCACCCGTTATATTAAGTATCAGTACGGAGACGTGATGTACCACTCGGCCCTTGCGCCAGAAGCCTGTCCTGCCCTCGTCCTCAATGCCGATTTCCGGCCCTTGAGCTACTATCCCTTGTCGCTATGGAGCTGGCAGGACAGCCTCAAGGCCGTCTTCCTCGAGCGCGTTAACATCGTCTCCGAATATGACCGTGTGGTGAGAAGCCCGACCACCGAGTTCCGCCTGCCCAGCGTTGTCTCCCTCAAGACCTATGTGAAGCCCTCTCGCCATCCCGCCTTCACCAGGTTCAACGTTTTTCTGCGCGACAAGTTCTCCTGCCAATATTGCGGTGATCACGATGACCTGACCTTCGATCATGTGGTGCCGCGTTCCAAGGGCGGCCAGACCACCTGGACCAACGTCGTCACCGCCTGCTCGCCCTGCAATCTCACCAAGGGCGGAGCATTGCCGCACGAAGCAAAGATGTTTCCACGCCAGAAGCCCTATTGCCCGACAGTGAACCAGCTTCACGCCAATGGCCGGCTCTTCCCGCCCAACTACCTGCACCAAAGCTGGATGGATTATCTCTACTGGGATACGGAACTCGAACCGTAATCTAGGATTTCCTTGCGCCCATCAGGGCCAGCGCGCAGAGCGCCGCGGAGATCACCGCGTTCCATCCTGCAAGCGACAAACCAAGAATACGGATCGCCGCTTCATTGCACAGAACCGCTGGCTTGCTGAGATCGGGAAGCCCGCCGGAAAGCCCTCCCGCGCCGCAGGTTGTTGGCCCCTCCCACCACTTCCATTCCACGCCTGAATGATAGACGCCGAAAATGGCATTGGCTGCCAGGATCAACGCCAGAAGATAAAGACCGGGCTTCAGCGCGCGCGGTCCCGCAAACCCTGTGGCAAGCGCCAGCGGAATGCCCACGTAATATCCCCAGCGCTGTTTGTAGCAGAGGTCGCAGGGCTCATAGCCCATGAACTGGAAAATCCACGCGCCCGCGATGGTGGCGAAAAGCACGGCGGCGATGAGATAAGCGGTCTGCTTTGCAGTGAGTGAGTTCAGCATGAGAAGGATCCGGACTGTCCAAGATACTTAAAGACGAAATATAGCGCGATCAGCGCTGCCGCAATGAGCGCGGCAATCAGCCCCAGGCGTTTCTCGATGAAGGCCTTGATCGGCTCGCCCCAGCGCCGGAGCGCAAAGGCCAGTGCAAAGAAACGCGCGCCCCTGAACACGATGCAGGACACAAAAAAAAGCGTAAAGCTGATTTGCGCTACACCGGCAAGGATCGTCACCACCTTGATGGGCGGCAGATGGGCAAGCCCGGAGGTGGTGAGGAACAGGAGAAGCGTTTCTGTGCTGGCACAGGCCTTGAGCTGCTCAAAAGTTTCAAGCTTGCCATAGAATTCCAGAACCGGCCTCGCGACAGTCTCGAAAGCAAGATAGCCGACAAAGTATCCGGCGATCCCGCCCAGCACCGATGCTGTTGTGGCAACCAATGCATAGCGGTAGGCGCGTTGCGGCCTTGCCAGCGCCATGGGCAGGAACAGCACATCGGCCGGAACGAGGAAGATCGAACTTTCGATGAAGGCGATGAAAGCGAGCCACCACTCCGCGCTTCGGCGCGCGGCGAGCGAAAGTGTCCAGTCATAAAGTGTGCGCAGCATTCTCAATAATCCAGTGTGGGTTTGCTCTGCCGCAAGGTCTTTGTTTTGCTGCGCCGCGCCTTGCCTTCCAGCCGCCGCTGCTTCGATGCCTTCGTCGGCCTCGTTGCAATGCGTTTCTTTGGCCGCACCAGCGCCTTGCGCAAAAGCGCCACAAGTTTCTTCAGCGCCTCATCGCGGTTGCGTTCCTGGCTGCGATGTGTCTGCGCCGTGATGACAAGCTCGCCCGCCTGCGTCAGCTGCCGGCCTGCCACAACACGCAGCCGTTCGCGCGCAAAATCCGGCAGCGCCGCCTTTGCGACATTGAAGCGAAGTTCCACCGCACTCGACACCTTGTTCACATTCTGCCCGCCGGGACCCGAGGCGCGCATGAAGGATTCCTCGATGTCCGCGCTGTCGATTACGAGCGACGGGGCGATGCGAATCATGCCGATATTCATGAGGTTTTGCTTAAGCTCATTTGCCGTTGACGGCGCAAGCCCTGCCGCCTAAGCGAAGCCCCCGATGAGGCCCCTGTGGCGGAATGGTAGACGCGGCAGACTCAAAATCTGTTGCTCGCAAGGGCGTGGGGGTTCAAGTCCCTCCAGGGGCACCACCACATTGCAG
>JAIBJH010000058.1 GCA_020029455.1 Hyphomicrobiales bacterium | reverse complement strand
GCATTGCGCTGGGTACGCTGATCGGTGGCTCGGCGCTGTTCATGCGCGGACTTGATCCAATTTTCCAGGTGCTGCGCACAGTGCCACCGCTTGCCTGGCTTCCCATCTCGCTCGCCGCCTTCCGCGATGGGCATCCTTCGGCAATCTTCGTGATTTTCATCACGGCGGTTTGGCCCGTGATCATGAACACGGCGACTGGCATCCGCAACATTCCAGAAGACTACCGGAATGTGGCGCGCGTTCTCAATCTCAATCCGTACGAATATTTCACGCGGATCATGGTTCCGGCTGCCGCGCCTTATATCTTCACGGGGCTGCGCATCGGCATTGGCCTCTCCTGGCTTGCCATCGTTGCGGCGGAGATGCTGATCGGCGGCGTTGGCATCGGATTTTTCATCTGGGATGCGTGGAATTCCTCCCTCATCAGCGACATCATCGTGGCGCTTGTCTATGTGGGCCTTGTCGGCTTTCTGCTCGACCGGGCCGTGGCATTGGCGGGACGTCTTGTGACGCGCGGAACTTCTGCCCAATGAGTGCCGCCATGCAAAAACCCTATCTCGAAATTTCGCATGTCAACAAGACGTTCCAGCGCGGCAGCATGCTGACCGACGTGTTGCGCGACATCTCGCTCACAGTGCAGAAGGGAGAATACATCTCTCTCATCGGCCATTCGGGTTGCGGAAAATCAACGCTACTTAACATCGTTGCGGGATTGACGCCTGTGACGAGCGGGGCCGTCACTCTTGAGAACAGCCATGTAGAGAGGCCGGGGCCGGACCGCGCCGTGGTGTTCCAGAATCATTCGCTGCTTCCGTGGCTCACCGTCTATGAGAATGTGAAACTGGCGGTGGACAAGGTTTGGGCCCGTGAAAGCGCTTCGGTACGAAAGGACCGTATCATGCGGGCGCTTGAAATGGTTCAAATCGCCCATGCCATGGACAAACGGCCGGGCGAAATCTCCGGCGGCATGAAGCAGCGTGTGGGCATCGCCCGGGCTTTGTCGATGGAGCCGAAGATCCTGCTTCTGGACGAGCCTTTCGGTGCGCTTGATGCGTTGACGCGAGCCCATCTGCAGGACCAGGTGATGCAGATCCACCACGCGCTCAAGAACACCGTTATCATGATCACCCATGATGTCGATGAGGCGGTGTTGCTGTCGGACCGCGTCGTGATGCTGACCAACGGGCCTGCCGCCACTATCGGCGAGATACTGAAGGTCGATCTACCGTTTCCGCGGCGTAGGCTCGAACTCGTCACGCAGCCCAGCTACATCAAGGCGCGCGAGGCGGTGCTCAAGTTCCTCTATGAGCGCAACAAGTTCGTGGAGGCGGCGTGATGGCAAAAAAACTTGTCATCATTGGCAATGGCATGGCGCCGGGCCGCATGCTGGAACATCTCTTCGAAGAGGCGCCGGGCGTTTGGGATGTCACGATCTTCAACGCCGAGCCGCGCGTCAACTACAACCGCCTGATGCTTTCGCCTGTGCTTTCTGGCGAGAAGACGTATGAAGATATTATCACCCATGATGATGCCTGGTATGCATCGAATGGCGTGACGCTGCACAAGGGGCGGAAGGTCACGGCCATTGACCGCGATCAAAGGACGGTGACGGCCGAAGACGGCACGACGACGACATACGACAAGCTAGTGATCGCCACGGGTTCGATGCCTTTCATCATTCCGGTACCGGGGCATGATCTCGAAGGTGTTGTTACTTACCGCGACCTCGACGATGTGCAGAAGATGCTCGATGCGGCGGCGGAGGGCGGTAATGCCGTGGTGGTTGGCGGCGGATTGCTGGGACTTGAAGCTGCGGCGGGACTTCACATGCGCGGCATGAATGTCACCGTACTGCACCTGATGCCGACATTGATGGAACGGCAGCTTGACCCGGCGGCGGCGCATCTCCTTCAGGCGGCCATCGAGAAGCGCGGCATTGCAGTGAAGTGCAAGGCCAACACCCATGCCATCTTGGGCGATGGCAAGGTGAAGGCCGTGAAGCTCGATGACGGCACGGAAATTCCGGCGGACATTGTGGTGATGGCTGTCGGCATCCGGCCCTCCGTGCAGCTTGCCAAGGATGCCGGGGTCAATGTCAATCGCGGCATTCTGGTTGATGACAGGATGCTGACCAGCGATCCTCACGTCTATGCGCTGGGTGAATGCGTGGAGCACCGTACCGGCATCTATGGCCTTGTTGCGCCGCTCTATGAAATGGCGAAAGTCATTGCCGCGCAGCTCGCGGGCGGCGCGGCGGATTATGCCGGGTCGGTGATGTCCACCAAGCTGAAGGTCACTGGCATCGATCTCTATTCGGGCGGCGACTTCGCGGAAGGCAAGGATCGCGAGGAGATTGTACTCCGCGATGCTTCGCGCGGTGTCTACAAGCGGCTCGTGCTGAAGGAGAATAAAATCATCGGCGTCGTCATGTATGGCGATACTGGTGATGGCCCATGGTTCTTCGACAAGCTCAAGAAGGGCGAGGACATCAGCGAGAGCAGAGAAATGTTGATCTTCGGCCAGAGCATGGCGGGAGGCCAACCCCTGGACCCTACGGCGGCCGTTGCAGCCTTACCGCCTGACGCAGAAATCTGCGGCTGCAACGGCATTTGCAAGGGCAAGATTGTCGAGGCGATTGCGGGGAAGAATCTCGATTCCATCGATGGGGTGCGGGCACACACCAAGGCGTCCGCTTCGTGCGGCTCTTGCACGGGCCTTGTGGAGAAGCTGCTCGTTCTCTCGCTGGGCGAGAAGTATCAACCAAACGCCGTGCAGCCCATGTGCGGCTGTACCGAACTCGGCCATGCCGATGTGCGCCGGCTCATCGTGGCGCAAGAGTTGCGATCGATTCCGGAGTTGATGCAGAAGCTGGAATGGAAAACTTCATGCGGCTGCGCCAAGTGCCGTCCGGCACTCAACTACTATCTGCTGGCCACATGGCCCGGCGAATATGAGGATGACAACCAGTCACGCTTCATCAACGAGCGCGTGCATGCCAACATCCAGAAGGACGGCACCTATTCCGTGGTGCCGCGCATGTGGGGTGGACTGACATCTGCCAAGGAACTGCGTGCTATTGCCGATGTTGTTGAGAAGTTCGCTGTTCCAACCGTGAAAGTGACGGGCGGGCAGCGCATCGATCTTCTCGGCGTGAAGAAGGAAGACCTGCTCGGCGTATGGGCCGATCTCAACAAGGCGGGCATGGTTTCGGGCGCGGCCTATGCCAAAGGTCTGCGCACTGTGAAAACTTGTGTGGGGTCTGAGTGGTGCCGCTTCGGCACGCAGGACTCGACGGGTCTTGGCGTCAAAATTGAAAAATTCATGTGGGGCTCATGGACGCCCGCAAAGGTGAAGATGGCGGTTTCCGGTTGCCCGCGCAATTGCGCCGAAGCCACCTGCAAGGATGTCGGCGTCATTTGCGTCGACAGTGGATATGACATTCACTTTGCAGGGGCTGCGGGCCTCGACATCAAGGGCACGGAACTTCTCTGCCATGTGAACAGCGAAGAAGAAGCGATCGAGATGATTGCCGCACTCACGCAGCTTTACCGCGAGCAGGGACATTATCTTGAACGCATCTACAAATGGGCCAAGCGTGTGGGCATCCAGTCGATCAAGGACAATATCGTGAGCGATAGGGCCAAGCGGAAGCACTACTATGACCGCTTCGTCTATTCGCAGACGTTCCTGCAGGTCGATCCATGGGCTGAACGAGTGGCGGGCAAGGATGCCCATGAGTTTACGCCGCTGCGCCCGCAGCAGCAGCTTCTGGCGGCGGAGTAGGGGCGATGCAGTGGATCGATATCTGCAGCGTTGATGATGTGCCGATGCGCGGATCGCGAGTGGTTTCTGCGCCCGGTGGCGACATTGCCGTGTTCAAGACGGCGAAAGGCAGGATCTTTGCGCTGTGGGACAAGTGCCCGCACAAGGGCGGGCCACTGTCGCAAGGGATCATCCATGGCGATGCAGTGACATGCCCGCTGCACAATTGGGTGATCGGGCTTGAGAGCGGCGAAGTGAAGGGCCCGGACCAAGGCTGCGCCCGCAAGGTTGCGGTGCTGGTTGAAGGCGACCGGATTTTGCTTGCGGCGGATGCTTTCCACAGGTCGGCGGCGTGACGGTTCGCACCACTTGCCCCTATTGCGGTGTCGGCTGCGGCATTCTCGCTACGCGGCAACCGGATGGGCAGGTGAAGATTGCAGGTGATCCAAAGCATCCGGCAAATTTCGGCAAGCTGTGTTCAAAGGGGCTGGCACTGGCCGAGACAATCGGACTTGAGCAAAGACAACTTCATCCAATGCTCAACGGCGCGCGCGCCAGTTGGGATGAAGCCATTGCAAAGGTTGCGGAAGGCTTCCGTGAAACGATTGCCTTGCATGGGCCGGAGAGCGTGGCTTTCTATGTCTCGGGACAATTGCTGACAGAAGACTACTATGTTGCCAACAAGCTGATGAAAGGCTTCATCGGCACAGCGAACATCGATACGAATTCAAGACTCTGCATGGCCTCCGCAGTGGCGGGCCATAAGCGCGCTCTCGGTGCGGACATTGTGCCGTGCAGTTACAGCGACCTCGAATCCGCTGATCTCATCGTGCTTGTGGGGTCGAACCTCGCCTGGTGCCATCCGGTATTGTTCCAACGCATTCAAGCGGAGCGGCAGAAGCGGTCCCTGAAACTTGTCGTCATTGATCCGCGACGCACGGCAACAGCGGAGGAGGCTGACCTTCATCTCGCCTTGAAGCCGGGATCGGATGTGGCGCTGTTCAATGGGCTCCTTGCCGATCTCTATCGGCGAGGTGAGATTGATGCACGGTTTGTCTTTGCGCGAACGAATGGCCTTGGCGAAGCGTTGCTGGCCGCCAATGAATGGAATGCCCAGAAGGTTGTTGCGGAAACAGGCCTCACGCAGAGTGAGGTCAATGCTTTCTTTGAGCTGTTCGCGCGCCATGCCAAGACGGTCACCTGCTTTTCAATGGGTGTGAACCAATCGACCGCCGGCACTGACAAGGTCAACGCCATCATCAATTGCCATCTGCTCACCGGGCGGATCGGCAAGGCGGGGGCAGGGCCCTTCTCGCTCACGGGCCAGCCCAATGCCATGGGTGGCCGCGAGGTTGGCGGGCTTGCCACGACGCTGGCAGCGCATATGGAATTCGAAAATCCGGAGCATCGCGCTGCGGTTCAGTCCTACTGGAAGTCGCCGCGCATTGCGGAGAAGGCAGGCCTCACGGCCGTCGACATGTTCCGCACCGTGAGAGATGGCAGGGTCAAGGCGATCTGGATCATGTCTACCAATCCGGCGGTCAGCATGCCGGATGCGGGTGCCGTGACGGAAGCGCTGAAGCAGTGCCCGCTCGTCGTTGTCTCGGACATCACGATGAACACAGAGACATCGAAGCTCGCCCATGTCTTCCTGCCCGCCGCGGCATGGGGTGAAAAGAACGGCACAGCCACCAATTCCGAACGGCGCATCTCGCGGCAGCGACCCTTCCTCGATAGGCCCGGAGAAGCGCGGCTCGACTGGCGGATCATCTGCGACGTTGCCAAGGGGATGGGCTTTGCGGGTTTCGAGTATTCCGGCGTGGCGGATGTGTTCCGTGAGCATGCAGGCCTCACGGGCGTTGCGAACAAGGGAACGCGCGCGCTTGATCTGTCTGGGCTCGCAAGCATTGCCGATGCTGATTATGATGCGCTGACGCCTTTCCAGTGGGGCGGTGCGCACCCGCACAAGTCGCTGAGTTTCCAGACTGCGGACGGCAAGGCGCGGTTTGTAGCAACGCCTTATCGTGCACCAGCACTTGCGATTTCCTGCGGAGAGTTCCGTCTCAACACAGGGCGCATCCGCGACCAATGGCACACGATGACGCGGACCGGACTTTCGGCGCGGCTGATGCAGCATCGTGGAGAACCTCATGTCGAGATCAATCCGCGCGATGCAGAGAAACTCGGAATTTCTCATGGCGATCTGGTGCGCGTGAAAAACAGCGCAGGTGAAGTTATCGCCCGCGCGCTCATCACGCAACACATTGCAACAGGCGATATCTTCATGCCCATGCACTGGAGCGGTTCTTTCGCTTCAGCGGCCCGCATCAACACGGCAATTGAGGGAAACACCGATCCCGTGAGCCGTCAGCCTGAGCTCAAGGCGGGAGCGGCGATGCTCAGCCGCTATGAAGCGGCGTGGCATGGCTTTGGACTGTCGGTGCAGCGCCCTCAACTCGCGGTTGGCTATTGGTCGCTGCAGCCCGTCACGAATGGCTATGCCTTCGAATGCGCTGACACGGCATCGCTTGATGACGTCGACAGCTTCGCCAAGCGCCTGCTCGGCGTTGACGATGATGATGAAGTGGCATCAGTTTTTTCGTCCAATGGCGGCTTTGCGCGGTTTGCACTCATCCGCGAAGGACGGCTTGCTGGCGCTTTCTTCATGAACAAGGAGCCAGTAACTGCGGCGCGGAATTGGCTGGCAGGGCAACTCGGCGCGGAAGTTGAACCACTGCAAATGTTGCGGGGGAGGCCCGGCTCTGCTGCCGAAGACAGGGGTGCGATCGTCTGTGCCTGCATGAGTGTGGGCCGCAATGAAATTTGGACCCATGCCGCGCGCCATCCTTCTGCATCGCTGAACGCGCTCTGCGAAGCCACAGGCGCGGGAACGGGGTGCGGTTCCTGCCGTCCCGAAGTTGCACGGATCATCAGCGAGGCCTCGCAGCGCCTTCAGGCGGCGGAGTAGGGTCCCTTGCCGCTATGATCTTCCACCAAGCGTGTGTCTTTGCCCGTGGGCAGCCAAATAGGCTGCATAAAGCATGAGCCAGAACCAGGCCGGTCCAAAGACGCTCAACCCGGCATGGCCGATGGTGCAGGTTTCAAAACACGCATAAATCACTTCAAAGCCGGTTCCTTCCAATTCACCATAAAACATGACTATGAGCTTCTCAGTCCTTGCGGAATTGCTATGTTAGCGATAACAAATGCTAGGTGAAGGGAAAAAGAATTTTGCCGGGCGGGAAACAGAAGAAAGCTGACGTGCGCAACGCCACGCCAACCATGATGGATGTCGCCCACCGAGCAGGCGTATCCACCATGACGGTTTCCCGCGCTCTCAAGGACGGGGCTTCTATTGCGGCCAAGACCCGCAACAAGATCATGAAGGCTGTTGAGGATTTGGGCTACGTGCTCGATCAGTCGGCAGGGAGCCTTTCTTCCAAGCGCACCGGATTTGTCGCGGTCCTTGTGCCGTCGATCAACAATTCGAACTTCGCTGACACCGCGCGGGGGCTGACAGACGCTCTTCAGGGTTCTGGCTTACAGCTTCTGCTCGGTTACACCGACTATTCGGTGGAGAAAGAGGAAGAACTTATTGAATCGATGCTGCGGCGTAGGCCCGAAGCCATTGTGGTGACGGGCGGCAGGCATACGGCGCGGGGCAGAAGGCTTCTGGAAAATGCCGGCATTCCCGTGATCGAGACCTGGGACCAACCGGCAAAACCTGTGCGCCACGTCGTTGGATTTTCAAATGCAGAGGCTGCTGCGAGCTTGGTGCGTCATTTGCATGGCAAGGGTTACCGGAAGATCGCCTTCATCGGCGGGACGACGAACCGCGACACCCGCGGTGCGGACCGTCGCCTCGGCTATGAGCGTGCCATGACGGCGCTTGGCCTCAAGGATGCCCGTGTCATTTCCTTCGGCACGCCACCCATCACCATGCAGCAGGGCGGCGAGGCTCTGGCGCGGCTCATTGAACAATGGCCGGATGTGGAGGCGGCGATTTGTGTGTCCGACCTTTCAGCTTTCGGCGCCTTGATGGAGTGCCACCGGCGTAAGCTTCAGGTTCCAAAAAGGATTGCCATCGCCGGCTTTGGCGACTTTGAGATTTCGCGCTGCAGCTATCCGGCGATCACCACGGTTGGTGTCCACTGCTACGACATCGGCCGCAGGGCCGGCGAGCTTTTGCTGCGCGCCATCGAAGGTGAACGCAAGGGCCAACCCATGGCCGCAGAGACCATCATCACAAACTACGCGGTGATCTCCCGCGAAAGCACCTGAAACCTTCCCGCAATTCTTCTCGACAAATAGTTTCCGACTTGTCTATGTTATCGATAACACAGCGGGGAAAGTGGATGAGCAAGCCAGATGTGCTGCAGGTGGGGGCCTATCCGGCTTGGGACCAGGAACCGCTCGATGAGACCTTCGCCATGCACCGCTATTTCGAGGCGGCCGACAAGAGCGGATTTCTTGCAGGCGTGGGCCCAACGATACGCGCCATCGCTACGCGCGGCGAATTGGGCGCAAGCCGCGCCATGATCGAGGCCTGTCCGAAGCTTGAAATCATCTCGGTTTATGGTGTGGGGTTTGATGCCGTTGACCTTAAGACGGCGGGCGAACGGGGTATCCGCGTCACCAACACACCGGACGTGCTGACTAATGATGTGGCGGACTTGGGCGTTGCGATGATGTTGTGCCTGTCGCGCGGCATGACCGGCGCAGAGCGCTGGGTGAGGGACGGAAGCTGGGCTGCAAAGGGCCTCTATCCCTTACAACACCGCGTGTGGGGGAAGCGCGCAGGCGTGCTGGGCCTTGGCCGCATCGGATTTGAGGTGGCGAAAAGGCTGCAGGGGTTTGGTCTCGACATTGCGTATTCGAATGTGACGCAGAAGGATTATGCGAAGGGCTGGCGCTTCTTGCCCAACGCCGTGGAGCTTGCGCGCCATGCAGATTTTTTCTTCGTGACGTTGGCCGCTTCGGCAGAAACGCGGCATATCGTCAACCGCGAGGTCATCGAGGCGGTGGGGCCAGAGGGCATGGTCATCAACATCTCGCGCGCCTCCAACATCGATGAGGAGGCTTTGCTTGCGGCGCTGGAGTCCGGCAAGCTGGGCTCTGCGGCGCTCGATGTCTTTGAGGGCGAACCGAAGCTCAATCCTCGGTTTTTCGCACTTAACAATGTGCTGTTGCAACCGCACCATGCTTCCGGCACGTTTGAGACGCGAAAGGCCATGGGTCAACTTGTGCGCGACAATCTCCTGGCGCATTTTGCCGGGCGGCCGCTTTTGACGCCTGTGCTGTGAGGAGGACATGAAGGCCATTGTCATTCATGCCGCCAAGGATCTACGGATCGAGGAGCGTGCACCAGAGGAGCCGGGGCCGGGGCAGGTCGAAATCAGGCTAGCGACGGGCGGCATTTGCGGCTCGGACCTGCATTATTTCAATCATGGCGGCTTCGGCGCGATCCGGCTGAAGGAACCGATGGTCCTCGGCCATGAAGTGGCGGGTCATGTCACGAAACTGGGCGCTGGTGTTGAAGGCCTTGCCATCGGCCAGCTTGTTGGCGTTTCTCCGTCGCGTCCCTGTTTTTCCTGCAAATATTGCCGTGAGGGCATGCACAACCAATGCCTCAACATGCGTTTCTATGGCTCGGCCATGCCCTTTCCTCATATTCAAGGCGCGTTCCGCGAAGGCCTTGTGGCCGAGGCCTGGCAATGCGTACCCGCCGATGGGTTGAGCGCTGGTGAAGCGGCAATGGCCGAGCCGCTCGCCGTGACGCTTCATGCCACGCGGCGGGCCGGAGAAATGCTGGGCAAGTCTGTGCTGGTGACGGGCTGCGGGCCTATCGGCGTTCTTGCCATTCTTGCCGCGCGCCGCGCCGGAGCCAATCACATCGTGGCGACAGACCTCAGCGACTATACGCTTGCCATGGCCAAGAAAGTTGGTGCTGACATTGTGCTGAACAGTGGAAACGCCACGGATGCGCTTGATGCCTACAAGGCGGACAAAGGGACATTCGATGTGCTCTATGAGTGTTCCGGAGCGCAAGCGGCGCTGGTTTCTGCAATCGCCGTCATGCGCCCGGGCGCTACGATTTTGCAGCTTGGGCTCGGCGGGGATATGTCACTTCCCATGATGGCCATCACCGCCAAGGAACTGTCGCTGAGGGGCTCATTCCGTTTCCACGGGGAATATGCAATGGCAATGGGCCTGATGCAGAAGGGCCTCATCGACGTGAAGCCATTGATCAGCGAAACAGTCGGGCTCGATGAAGCGCGGCGCGGCTTCGAGCTTGCAAGCGACCGCAGCAAAGCCATGAAGGTTCAAATCTCATTTGGGTAGATGGATGCCACTCGAAATCTTCAGTCTCAAAGGAAGCCGCGCGCTGATCACAGGATCAAGCCAGGGCATCGGCTTGGCAATCGCCGAAGGGCTTGGGAATGCGGGCGCAGAAATCATCCTGAATGGGCGTGATGCGAAGAAACTCTCAGCGGCCGGGGAAGCGCTGGAGGCCAAGGGCCTGAAAGTTGCTGTGGCAGCATTCGATGTAACGGATGAAACGGCAGTTGCGGCAGCCATCGCCAGCGTCGAGCGTGAGCAGGGGGCCATCGGCATACTTGTCAACAACGCCGGCATGCAGTTCCGCTCGCCACTTGAAGACTATCCGGCAGAGAAATGGCGTGAACTCATGCGGGTCAATGTGGAAAGCGCATTCCTTGTCGGCAAGGCGGTGGCGCGGCACATGATTGCCCGCAAGCAAGGCAAGATCATCAATATCTGCTCGGTGCAGAGCGAGCTCGGCCGTCCGTCGATTGCGCCCTACACGGCCACCAAGGGCGCCATCAAAATGCTGACCAAGGGGATGTGCGCAGATTGGGCGAAACACAACATCCAAGTGAACGCCATCGGCCCCGGCTATTTCAAGACGCCGCTTAATCAGGCCTTGGTGGACAATCCGGAGTTTTCGTCTTGGCTTGAAAAGCGCACGCCCGCAGGGCGCTGGGGAAATGTGGACGAGTTGATCGGTGCGGCAGTGTTTCTGGCCTCGCCTGCTTCTTCCTTCGTCAACGGCCACATTCTCTATGTCGATGGCGGGATCACTTCGGTGCTTTAGATGTTCAAGGGAGCGGCCGTGGTCATGGGAGTTACAAGCTGCGGCAAGACATCTGTCGGGGTAGCGCTGGCTGCGGCGCTGACTGTGCCGTTCACGGAAGGAGACAGTCTTCATCCGCCTTCCAATGTCGCAAAGATGTCTGGTGGAACGCCACTCACCGATGAAGACCGCTGGCCCTGGCTCGAGAAGATCGGCGAGGCGCTTCAGGGTAACAGCGGGCATATTGCTTCATGTTCGGCGCTGAAGCGTTCCTATCGCGAAAGAATTGCTACGCAGGCTGGACGTCCTGTCTCTTTCATATTTCTGGATGGCAGCCACGAGACGCTGGAACGGCGCATCCGCGAGCGCAAAGGACATTTCATGCCGGCTTCGCTTCTCGACAGCCAGCTTGCTACGCTGGAGCGGCCGGGCGGCGATGAGCGTGCCTTGAGGTTGAACATCGATGAGCCACTGGCCCTATTGGTTGCGCAAGCAAGAAACTGGCTTTTGTTGCAGGAGGATTGAACATGGCGCAGAAAGTTGCGATTATCGGTGCAGGCATCATGGGCAGCGCCATTGCCACGCGCCTGCTTGATTATGGTCATAGCGTATGTGTGTTTGATATCGATGTGGTCAAGGTAGCGGCGCTTGTGGAGAAAGGCGCGACGGCTACCGCTTCTCCGGCGCAAGCAACCAAGGCCTCCCGCTTTGTCATCCTCAGCCTCAACCACGCGGACATCGTGCGCAAGGCAGTGTTCGGCGAGGGCGGTGTTGCGAAGGCCGCTGCAGCAAACAAACTACTCATTGACATGTCGTCCATTGATCCTGCTGCGACGGCGGAGATGGCGGCAAAACTGAAGCAGCGCATAGGTATGGCCTGGGTGGATTGCCCGCTTTCTGGCGGCGTTCCCGGTGCGCTCGCTGGCAAGCTCACCATCATGGCAGGCGGCGCTAAGAAGGATTTCGAACGCGCCCGCGCCGTAATGAAAGATCTTGCAGCAAACTATACTTTGATGGGCGATTCCGGCGCCGGTCAAACCACCAAACTGGTGAACCAGCTCTTCTGCGCGCTCGCTTTTCAGGCGGTGGCTGAAGCGGTGAAACTGTCGGAAGCAGGTGGTGTTGATCCGGCCAAGATTCCTGCAGCGCTTGCCGGCGGCAGAGCCGATGGCCGTATCATGCAGGAAT
>JAIBJH010000057.1 GCA_020029455.1 Hyphomicrobiales bacterium | reverse complement strand
CCGTGTCGTTTGAATCATAGTCTGTAATGGTGACCTTGACGCTATATTTCTCTTCGAACTTCTTGATGACGTCAGGGTTGGTGTAGTTGCCCCAGTTGAAGATGTTGAGCACGCCCTCGGCGTGGGCAACTCCGCCGAACGCCAGAAGCGCTGAGGCGGTAAGCAACATTGTACGCAGGTATTTCATCACTATCTCCCTTGGTTGATCATTGATCTTAGGATTTCTTGCGGTTCAGAAAGAAAAACGCCGTAACCAGCAGCAGCGAAAGCGCTAGAAACGCCGCCGAAATCGCATTGATCTCCGGCGTCACCACCCGGCGCAATTGCCCCAGCATGTAGGTCGGCAAGGTCTCCTGTCCTGGCGACTTCACGAATTCAGTGATCACAACATCATCCAGCGAAATGACAAAGGCCAGCATGAAACCAGCTATGATACCAGGCGTCAGGAGCGGAAGCGTCACGCGCCGGAAGGCCTGCCAAGGCGGAGCATAGAGGTCAGCCGCAGCGCGCTCCAGCGTCAGGTCCATGTTTTCGAGCCTCGCCCGGATGGGAAGATAGGCAAAGGGGATGCAGAAGGCCGTGTGCGCCAGCACAAGGTAGCCGATCCCCGTATAGCCGGTCCACACCTTGATGCGGCTGAAGAAGATGAGCAGCGCCACCGCCGTTACGATCTCCGGCACCATGAGGGGCTGGTTGATGAAGGCGTATTTGAAAGTGAGGCCGGGATAATTCACTGTGCGCGTCGTGGCAATCGCCGCCATGGTGGCGCAAATAGTAGCAAGCGCCGCGGCAAATCCTGCCACGAGGAAGGACCGCCAGGCAGCCTCCTGAACCAGGCTGTTCTGCCAGGCGGATTGGAACCAGCGCAGGGAGAAACCTTGCCAGACAGCGACAGATTCGCCCGAATTGAAGGCGTAAACAACAAGCGTTGCAATCGGCAGGTAAAGCAGAAAGAAACAGGCCATGGCGATGGTGGTAAAACCCGGTTGGGTCTTGATGGAGAAGGACCTGCGCGCCCTAATGGCCATGGCTTGCTCCTGACCGCATGGCGTTGCGCACATAGGCGAGCAGCGCGATGGTCACGATAACCATCAGCGTAATGGAAAGTGCGGCACCAAGCGGCCAGTTCCGCCCCTGACCAAATTGTAATTCAATGAGGTTCCCCAGCATCATGCTCTTGCCGCCGCCGAGCACGCGCGGAATGACATAGGCGCCGAGCGCTGGAATGAAGACAAGGATCGAGCCTGCGATGATGCCGGGTTTGACCAGTGGAATAATGATGCGCCTTAAGACACCAAGCCGAGTGGCGTAGAGGTCATAGCCCGCCTCGACCATACGGAAATCGAGCTTTTCCATGCTGGCATAGATCGGCAGCACCATGAGCGGCAGATAGACATAGATCATGCCGAACAGCACGGCCCAGTCAGTGAACATGATCTGCACAGGACTATTGATGACGCCGAGCGCCATCAGCACCGAATTGACGATGCCCTCGTTGCGTACCACCTCCTGCATGGCAAATGTGCGGATCAGGATGTTCGTCCAGAAGGGGATTGTGATGAGGAAGAGCCAGAGGTCGCGCCGGTGTTCGGACCTCGTGGATATGAAAAAGGCTGTCGGAAAGCCGAGAAGCAACGTCGCCACAGTGGTGAGGAACGAAAGCCATACCGAGCGCCAGAGGATGACAAGATGGGCATCTGCAATGCTCAAGGTCTCGTCAAAGATGTCTCGCTCGAGCAGAACGTTGGTCCAGGCATCGAGTGAAAACTGCCAGTACTTCACATCGCCGTAGTCGCCTTTCACCATGAAGGAATAGAGAAGAACGATGGCGAGCGGCCCGATCGCCGCGAAGAAGATGATGATGAGGGCGGGCGCGGAAAGCCACCAGCGTTGCCTGATGTCGGCAAGCCTGGCATGTTCGGCGATCTCGTCGGCTGTCGCCATGGTCAATCCCTGATCACCTTTGCCGTGCCGGGGACAACCGAAACACCGACCTTGTCGCCGATCTTCACCGCAGCGGTGGAACCAGCGGAATTTTGCTGGCGAACTATGAAGGGCAGGCCGTCGGCAAGCTTGAGATGCACATGCGTATCGGTGCCGAAATAGACAATGTTCTCGACATTACCGGCAAAGTCGCTGCCTTTGATCTCACTGATGCTGGCGTTTTCCGGCCGCACCACAACCGTCACTTCACCCACACTCAGTCCTTCCGGAGGCAGATCGGCGCTGAGCGATCCTCCCGATGAAAGATCCAGCTTCACCTTGCCGCCCTTGGCCCCCACCGCGCGGGCTTTCAGAAAATTGGTATCGCCGATGAAATTGGCAACGAAGCGCTCCGACGGGCGCACATAGATGTCCTGTGGTGAACCTACTTGCAGGATGCGCCCCTTGTTCATCACAGCAATGCGGTCCGACATGGTGAGCGCCTCTTCCTGGTCGTGCGTCACGAAGATAAAGGTGATACCTGTCTCATGCTGCAGCCGCTTGAGTTCGATCTGCATGTCCTTGCGCAGCTTGAAGTCGAGCGCCGAGAGGGGCTCATCGAGCAGCAGCACCTTGGGTCGCGGCGCCAAAGCGCGGGCCAGCGCCACGCGCTGCTGCTGGCCGCCGGAAATCTGGCTGGTGCGCCGATCTTTGAGCTCAGACATGCGCACCAGAGCCAGCATTTCTGCAACGCGCGCCGCAATTTCCTCCTTGAGCTTGCCCAACATCTCAAGACCGAAGCCGATGTTCTGTGCCACTGTCATATGCGGAAACAGTGCGTAGTTCTGAAACACCGTGTTGACCGGGCGCTTGTAAGGTGGAAGTGCCGCAATATCCTCGCCGTAGAGACGGATTTCACCTTCGGTTGGAAAATCGAAACCGGCGATAAGCCTGAGCAATGTGGTCTTGCCGCAACCCGAAGGCCCAAGGAGCGTGAAGAACTCGTTTTGCCGGATGGCGACCGACACATTGTCGAGTGCCCTTACTTCGTCCTGGCCTGCCCCTTTGAAAATCCTGCTGACGCCCCGCACGTCAATAGCAGCTGAATCGGAACCCAAAATGCCCTGCTCCTGCCAGCACCCCGTTCTGGCCGGGCGTCATTGCCCTGCCGATTCGAACGTGCGCCAATTACCTTTTCCGCCTTGTCCCGGCGGTTAAAGGAGTAATGCTAGACCGGAAAAGAGAGCCTTGCCAATGGGGACAGGATGAGGAGGTTAGACGGACCAGCCGCCATCAATATTGATGGCCTGTCCAGTGATGAATGAACTTTCGTCACTTGCCAGATAAACGACCAGAGCTGCGATTTCCTCCGCCGTGCCGAGCCGGCCCATAGGCTGGCGGGAAATGAAAGCCGCATGGGCCTTTTCATAATCACCTGTGGCCCTCATCCGATCATGGAGCGAGGGCGTATCGACCGTTCCCGGGCAGATGGCATTGACCCTGATGCCCTTGGCGATGAAATCCGCCGCCATGGCCTTGGTCATGCCGATGACTGCAGCCTTCGAGGTGCCATAGAGAAAGCGGTTGGGAACGCCCTTCACCGAAGAGGCCAGCGATGCCATGTTGATGATGGAAGCCCTGCCCTTTTGAAGCCAGCCCGGCGTGAAGGCCCGCATCATGCGGTAGTGCGCTCTGACATTGAGCTCGAAGGCGAAGTCCCAGTCCTTGTCCGTCACATCCATGATGGTACCGGAATGCACAAAGCCTGAGCAGTTGAAGAGCACGTCCGGCGCGCCCACAGCGGCTGCAACCTTCTCCACCTCCTCGTTCTTTGTGACATCAAGCCGCATGACGCGGATAGCAGGGCTTTCTTTTGCAAGATCCGCCAGCGCCAATTCATTGATATCGGTGGCCACGATGGAAGCGCCTTCCGCTACCATGGCAAGAACACTGGCTCGGCCGATGCCCTGCGCAGCTGATGTTACCACTGCGGTCTTGCCTGCCAGCCTCTGTCCCATCGTTCCTGTTCTCCTTGATGCGCGGGTCTCCTCTACAAACGGCAGCGCGCCCTGTCCATGGCCCAAGAGCAGGAATCATCCATTCCGCTGACGTAACCGGACGGGGCCTGTGCCGGAAGCGGACAGCGCATCTTTGGGATTGAGCAGATTGCAGCGTGCAAGCGACAGGCAACCGCAGCCAATGCAGTCATCCAGGTGGCCGCGCAGGGATTGCAGCAACGCAATTCGGCGGTCGAGATCAGCCGCCCAGCGCCGTGACATCGCCTGCCAGTCACGCCGCGTGGCGCGGCCTGGCTCCGGCAGTGCGGCAAACATTCGGGCAATATCGGCGAGTGGGATTCCAAGCTGCTGCGCCATCCTGATGATGGCGATGCGGCGCAAGGCCTCGCGCGCAAAGCGCCGCTGGTTGCCTGCCGTACGCCGGCTCTCGACCAGGCCCTTGCGCTCATAAAAATGAATGGCCGAGACACTGACGCCGCTGCGCGCCGCAAGTTCGCCGATGGCAATATCCGGCATGAGCAAATCCCTCTTGACCTAAACTTATGTTGAGGTTGTAGCACCAGCCTCCACAAGTTGCGAGTGGAGCATTCAGCATGGCGTTGGTGATAGAAGATGGAGCATCGAGCCGCTGGTCAGAGTTGGTTTCAGCGGAGTTCATCCTGCCAACCCTGACGGTCTCGATTGGCGTTGTACTTTTCGCCTTCAATGCTTTCCTGGTGAGCACAGCCTTGCCCTCGGCGGTGACCGACCTTGGCGGGGGCCACCTTATCGCCTGGGCCTTCAGCATCTATCTCGTCTTTGCCATTGCCACGGGAGCGGCGGCCGCAACAGTGATGCAACGCATCGGTGCGCGCCGCCTTTTTATTCTGGCGGCCCTCATTTTTCTGGCAGGAATTTGTGTCACGGGCTCTGCGCCCAATATGGCTGTCCTGCTCTTTGGCCGCACCCTGCAGGGTGTCGGTGCCGGCTTTATCGAGGCCGGCTGCTATGTCTTGATTCCCCGTCTCTTTCCATCGCGCCTCATTCCCAAGGTCTTCGGTGTCGACGCTGCAGCGTGGGCCATTGCCGCCTGCGGAGGACCCGCGCTTTCCGGCTTCCTTGCCGAATTCATATCCTGGCGCGCATCATTCCTCAGTTCCCTGCCGCTTGCCCTTGCCTTCATTGTGCTTGTGCCGCGCGTGGTGCGCGATGATGCGGCAGTCGCAACACCGCAGCGCCTGCCCTGGCGGAAGCTTCTTGCAATTGTTGCCGGCATGGCACTGGTTGTAGTCGCTGATGGTGCAACGCTTCCCGGGGCGAAGCTGGCGCTTGTTCTGGGTGGCGGCATCGTTTTCTGGTGGGTAGTCCGAAGGGACAGTTCGCATCCACCATCACTCTTCCCATCAGACGCCTTCCATCTTTCCTCGCCGGTAGGCCTCGGCCTGTGGACGGCCTTACTCATGCCCGTCGCTGAAGCCTCTGTGGCAGTCTTCCTTGTTTACACGCTGCAATTCCTTTGGGGATATACGGCGCTGGCGGCCGGCCTCCTGGGCGCCATCTTGGCCTTGAGCTGGAGTACGACGCAGTTGCTCGCAGGAAACATAACCAGCCGCAGCCTGCGTCTCCACTTCATCTGGGTTGGGCCGATACTCCTGCTCGCAGGCTACTGCGCCCTGATGCTCGCACTCTGGCACCAAGATGTGCTCCTGATGATCGCCGCGCAGGTGGCGCTCGGTGCAGCCTTTGGCATCAGCTGGGGTAGCCTGAATCAGGTCAGCATGGAAGCCGCTCCAACGGCCGAACGGGACATCACCTCGGGCCTGCTACCGACTGTCTTGTCCGCGGGCCATGGTATCGGCGCCGCACTTTTCGGGCTCATTGGCAACATGCTCGATTTCTCAATACAGTCGGGCACGAACCTCCGCGACACCATGATCTTCATCTTTGCGCTCGCCTGCATCCCGGCTCTCGCTGCGCTCTCGACAGCCTTCCGCATGGTTCAGCTTCTGTTGCAAAAGGAATAGGCCAACTAGACAGCAGCACTTCGTCCCTTGCCATCCAGTGTCATCAGCGTCCCATACATCTCCGGCCTACGGTCACGGAACACCCCCCAGGAACGGCGCAATTCGCCGATTGCCGAGAGATCAAACTTCTGCACACGGAATCCTTCTTCTGAGCGATCCATTTCCTGCAGTTTTTCCCCCTGGTGATCGGCAATGAAACTGCGGCCATAGAAAACATCGGACCTTCCATCCGGCGCGGTTTCCTTGCCGATGCGGTTCGAGGCGAGAAGCGGCATGATATTGGCCGCCGCATGGCCGCGCATAACATTCTGCCAATGTGTGCTTGAATCATAATCGGGATTGGGCGGCTCGGAACCGATGGCCGTGGGATAAAGTAGCAATTCAGCGCCCATCAGCGCCATGGCGCGTGCGGCCTCGGGGAACCACTGGTCCCAGCAGATGCCAAGGCCGATGCGTCCCACTGCCGTATCCCACACCTTGAAGCCTGTATCGCCCGGCGAGAAATAGAACTTCTCCTGATAGCCGCGCCCATCCGGAATATGGCTCTTGCGGTAGAAGCCGAGTTGCGTGCCATCCGCATCGACTATCACCGTCGTATTGAAATGCACATTGCCTGCGCGTTCGAAGACGCTGATCGGCAACACCACACCGAACTCTTTCGCCAGCGCCGCAAAGCGCAAGACCGTCGGATGCCTGTCCAGCTCATGGGCAAGGTTCAGGAACTCAGCATGCTGCTCGATGCAGAAATAGTCGTTGTCGAAAAGCTCCTGCAGCAGCACCAGCTGCGCGCCCGCCTTCACGGCCTTGCGCGCGAGCTCTTCCGCCGCATCGCAGTTCTTTTTCCAATCCTGCCGCGACGCCATCTGCGTGATGGCAACAGAAACTTCAGCCATGCCGATCCTCCGAAACGATCAGCATGGCAAAGCCGCAACTTCACTTCAACGGCGGTATTAGCGCAGGACCGCGTATGAGATCTTTGCAACACCCGAGCGTGTTAGACCAATGACTTTGGCCGCACCGAGCGACAGATCTATCACCCGTCCCTTGATGAAAGGACCACGATCATTGATGCGGACGATAACGGATTTTCCCGTACGCAAGTTTGTGACTTTCACTTTGGTGCCGAAGGGAAGCGAACGATGCGCAGCAGTGAGTCCGTGAGGATTGAAACGCTCGCCATTGGCCGTAAGGCGACCCGATTTGTAGTAGGAAGCCCAGCCGGAATTGAGCGCCGAAGCTGGAGTGACGACAAGAAATAACGCCGCGAACGCGGCGCAAAGACCTCTGAACATGAACCCTCGCTGGAGGCTCCCGGTGCCGGCACAAAGGCTCAAAACACAGCAGGAGCTGGTTGACGGAATGACACGTTGGCCCCAAGCCGAGCGCATCAATTGTGCGCCGCAACATAGTTTGAGATGTGGCCAGAATATGGCAAGGATATCCGATGCATCTCGTCCATTCCGACGCCCTCCATTTTGACAAACCAGTGGCAAGCTACTGGGAAGAATCAGCAAACCCGCTGGACCTGCCGCTTGTTCCATTGCGCACTGAAATTCGCTGCGATGTCGCCATCATCGGCGGCGGTTTCACAGGGCTGTCCGCGGCGATTGAACTGTCAGAGTGCGGCGTTGATGTCTGTTTGCTGGAGGCAGGACCCATCGGCTGGGGAGCCTCAGGCCGCAACGGCGGCTTTGCCTGCATCGGAAGCCACAAGCTCTCCTATGCCGCGATGATCAAGACCTACGGCCTCGATGCCACCAAACACTTCTACCGCGCCATGAAGGACAGCGTCGATCTCGTCGCTGACAATGCCTCGCGACATTCCATCGATTTCTGGAAACATGGGCAGGGTGAAGTGACGCTTGCCCATTTACCCAATCGACTCGACGAACTCCGCAAGGAACAGAGCTTCTATTGCGCCACCTTCGGTGAGGAGAATGAGGTTCTCACCCGCGACGCCCTGCGGGAACGTGGCCTCGATGGCCCGGAATTTCATGGTGGTCTTCTCGGCAAGATCGGCTTCGGCATCCATCCACTCAACTATGCTCGTGGACTTGCCCGCGCCGCTCACAAGGCCGGCGCGCGCCTTTTCCCCAATTCGCGGGTGATGCGCTGGGAAGAGAAGGATGGTGCACATCATCTGTATACGGAGCAAGGCAAGGTGACGGCGCGGCGCGTGCTGGTCGCCACCAACGGTTACACGCCGGAAGATGTCTCGAAACGCCATGCAGGCCGCATCCTGCCTGCCCTCTCCAACATCATCGTGACGCGGCCACTGAACGATAGAGAGTTGAAGACTCAAGGTTGGACCTCCTCAACCATGGCCGCTGACAGCCGCAACCTGCTGCACTATTTCCGGCTCTTGCCCAACAACCGCTTCCTCTTTGGCGGGCGTGGCGGAACTGACTCATCTGCAGCCGCTGCCGATGGCTATTGCAAGCTCCTCACGGCGACCTTCCATCGCCTCTTTCCCGCCTGGACCGAAGTCGAGATCACCCATTTCTGGCGCGGCTTTGTCTGCCTCTCCTATGATCTCGTGCCCTATGTGGGCACTCTTGACGACAAGAAAACCGTATGGACCGCGCTCGCCTATCACGGCAATGGCGTCGCCATGGCAAGCTGGTGCGGGAAAGCAGCTGCACGCATGATGCTTGATGAAAAGAGGCGCGATGACATACCTGCCGTCATCACGCGCCGCCTTACCAAGTTTCCGCTTCCAGCCTTCCGCCCGCTCTATCTCAGGGGCGCCTATCTCTGGTTCGGCTGGAAGGATTCACATTAGCCTCAAGTTCGTCAGCGCCGGCCCTTCTTAGCCTTCTTGGCGCTCTTCTTGGCCGGGCGCTTGACGGAGGAAGGCTTGCTTGCGCGCTTCACAATCGCAGCCTCCACCATGATCTCCACATCAATGCCGGGAGCCGCAAGCTTGGACTCAACTGTGGCTCTCGCCGGTGTCTGGCCGGTGACAACCCACGTGTCCCAGACCGTATTCATCTCGGCCCACGTCTTGATGTCGGTGAGCCAGATATTGGCCTTGACGATATGAGTCTTGTCAGTACCCGCCTGTTTCAGCGTCGCATCGATCTGCGTGAGTATGTCCTTCGTTTGCTCGGCGACGGATTTGCCAAGCGCCTTCTCCGGCGTGAAGCCTGCAAGATAGACCATGCCGTTATGGATCACGGCCGCGCTCATCCGCTTGCCCGCGCCAATTCTTTTCAATGCCATTCTTTCCTCCTCGACGTGAACCACTGCCTCTAGCCAAGTTTTGCAACGGCATCAATGACGGAGAGCAACACGCGCGGCAATGTGTCGAAAGCGTAAGGCGCATGGAGCCGCTCCAGGGGCGTGTGATAGTCCCGTCCCCAGGGGCCAATGTTGATCGCAGGCCAGCCGCCCGGCTCCGGCATCACGAAACTTTGCCCCCAGATCGGCGTATTGGCCGCAACGACCGAAAGATCACCCGCCGCCTCACCGTAGAAGCTCACATCGGAAATGCCGGCGAAATAATTGACCTCGCCAAGCCCGAAAGACGTCACGGCATCCGCAATGGTCTTGCGCAAAGCCTGATCCTTCAGCAGCACTGCCGGATAGGGAATGGAACCAAAGCCAAGGATGACTGCGGGACCCTGAATGGCGTTGTCCCTGACCAATTGTTCAAATGCAATGCGCGATTGCTCCGGCAGTGACAGCGTAGGATCGGCCTTCACCGCTGGCTTCGCAAATTCCATCGCGCGATGGAGAGCAATCCTTTGTCCGGTTTTCCTCTCGGCTTCAGCCACAGACCTGGCTGCCAACGCCATGGCAATGTCGAGCACCTCGCCACCTGAGCGCTTGTGCTGCATGGTGTTCCAATAGGCAAAGGCGTTGGCAGGCGTTGTGACATTGTAGCCCTGCTTGCAATCCTTGGCGAAAAGCGTCGTTGGCGGTGCAGCTACCTCTTCGCCCGTTCTTTCCGAAAGTTCCGGCGCAAGCTCGATCGCCCGCACAAGCTCCGCCATCACATAGGCCGCATTGACGCCATCCTGCGGATAGCCCGCATGGGCTGCCTTTCCGACGACATGGGCACAGAGCAACTGCTTGCCGATGGAGCCATAGGTCACCACACGTCCCTTCGAGCCATCACCCTGATCTGAGATCGAATCGAGATTGATGATGAGGGCAATCTCCAGCCCCTCTTCTTCGGCGAAAGCCTTGATCTGCGGCACGGCGGCGCGAGCACCCGCCGAACGCTCTTCCTCATCCGCGACACCAAGGAACAACAAAGTCGCTTCGCCGGAATTGTGTTCCATGGCGGCAATGCCTGCCGCCAATCCTGCCTTCATGTCGAGAAGACCGCGGCCGGGCAGGAAGATGCCACTCTCAAGATCCGAAAGCGCCAAGGAGGGCGGCAACTTCTTCATAAGCCACCCCAACAGATTGTCTGGTTGCAGCGCAATCTCTGTCAATTCGCCATAGTCATCAAAAGGCACCGTATCAAAATGCCCGGTGAGCACGATGGTACGCGTTGATCGCCCGCGCTTCAGCGCAAACACATTGCTGCGCCCGAAGGGATCATCGGGGATGGCCGCAACCCAGGCCTTGTCGAAATAACCAAGGCGCTCCACCAGAAAATGGGGCAGCGCCGCCTCACCCCTGCTTCCCGTAACGGACGGCCAACTCGTCAGCAGAAACGCAAGCTCCTTTGCCCGCGCCGCGAGATCAGCCGTCATGCAAAGGTCGCGTCATGGGTCATGACGGCATTGAGCAACACCTGCGCGCCCGCCGCGCATTCTTCCAACGTGGTCGACTCCGATTCATTGTGAGAAATACCGCCGAGGCACGGCACGAAGATCATCGTCGTTGGTATAACGCGCGCGATATAGGCCGCATCGTGCCCCGCGCCTGAGGCCATCTCGCGCGAAGAAAAGCCTGCCTGCTTTACGCCCTGCCGCACACACTCGATGAGCTCCGGCGCGAATTTGACGGCAGGCGAGTTCCAGATGCGTTTTTCTTCCAGTTCCAGATTCAGTTCGGCCGCAATCTTGGGCAAAGCCGCCTGGTATTCCGCCTCCATCTGGTCGAGCACGCTTTCATCCGGATGGCGCAAGTCCACCGTGAAGAACACTTCGCCCGGCACCACATTGCGCGAATTGGGCCGGTTTTCGATGAGGCCCACGGACGCAACGCCCGGCAAGTGCTTCATGCCCACCTGATGAATGGCCTCAATCATCCGCGAAGCGCCGAGCAGCGCATTCTTGCGAAGTCCCATCGGCGTTGCGCCCGTGTGGCTTTCCTGGCCCTTCACCGTCACTTCATACCAGCGCATGCCTTGTACGCCCGTGACGACACCGATCATCTTGCTCTCGGCCTCAAGGATCGGCCCCTGCTCGATGTGGAGTTCAAACATCGCACCGAACTTGATCGAACCCGCTTTGTGCTTGCCCTTGTAGCCGATGCGCGTCAGCTCATCACCGAGCTTGATGCCCTGCCGGTCCTCGCGGGAATAGGCAAAATCCGGCGTGAACACTCCCGCATAGACGCCGGAACACAGCATGGCGGGCGCAAAGCGTGAGCCCTCTTCATTGGTCCAGTTCACGATCATCAATGGCGCATTGGATTCATAGCCCATGTCGACCAGCGTCCGCATGGTCTCGAGCGGACTCAGCACGCCCAGCACGCCATCGAATTTGCCACCCGTGGGCTGCGTATCGAGATGCGAGCCCAGGGCAATGGGCAGCACATCCTTCCGCTTGCCGGGGCGCAAAGCAAACATGTTGCCCACTTCATCCACCTCGACAGTCATGCCCAGCTTCTCACATTCAGCCTTGAACCAGTCGCGCACCTTTTTATCTTCATCGGAGACGGTCAGCCGTTTGATGCCGCCCTTGGGCGTTCCGCCGAACTTGGCCGTTTCCATGATGGAATCCCACAGCCGCTGCGGATTAATGGTGAGGTTGGTCTTGGAAGTCATGACACTCTCTTATGCGATACGGATGTCAGTGTGAACAAAATCATCTCCTTTGCACAGCAAGGGAACCTTGAGCATTTTCGCACACGCATAGGAGAAACAATCGCCCATATTGAGTCCCGCCCGATGCCTGCCTTTGCCATACTTTTCAAATGCACCAAGCGCTGCGGTCAGCAGCT
>JAIBJH010000257.1 GCA_020029455.1 Hyphomicrobiales bacterium | reverse complement strand
GGCTTTGCCCAGACGACACTCTCGGATGTGGCGAAGGAAGCGGGCGTCTCCCATGGTCTCGTGATCTTCCATTTTGACTCGAAGGAAAAGCTGCTCACCGAAACGCTGCTCTTCATGGCGGAGGAATATCGCACCAATTGGGAGAAGGCGCTGGCGGAAGCGGGGCCTTCACCCGCCGAACAGCTCGATGCGCTGATGCGCGCCGACTACGAGCCATCGATCTGCACGCCGGAACATCTCGCCTGCTGGCTCTCTTTCTGGGGCGAGGTGCAGTCAAGGCCGATCTACCAGCAGGAATGCGCGCCCAATGACCGCCGCTACATCAAGCGCCTCGAAGGAATTTGCGCGGCCCTGATCAAGGAAGGCGGCTACAGCCTCCATCCCGTGCGCACCGCGCGCGCACTGCGCCTTGTCAATGAGGGCCTCTGGCTCGACATGCCGTCGATGCAGAATCCCTACTCGCTGAAAGAGGCGGTCGCCACACTCTATTCCTGCGCGGCCACCTATTTCCCGAAACATTTCGGTGCAGAAGGCTTGAAGCCGCGCGGCTGAGCGAAGGGATGACGGCGGCTGGCCGATGTGCTGAGATTGCCGCAGCAACCACGCTGGGCACGATACATGTTTGACTATGGCCAATTCAGATTTGCTTCGAAGCAGGAGCTGTTCGACAAGGCCATCAAATACTGGAACCCGGACAAGACGAAATTCTGGCAACGGGCAGGCATCGACCTCGTGATCGACCGGCGTGAGGGCTATTTCCTCTACGACATGTCCGGCCGCAGGCTGATCGATCTTCACCTCAATGGCGGCACTTACAATCTGGGTCACCGCCATCGCGAACTCGTCAGTACACTGAAAAATGCGCTAGACCACTTCGACATCGGCAATCACTGGTTTCCTTCTGTGGCGCGCACCGCACTCGCCGAATCCCTTGTCAATATATCGCCCGGCATGGCTTATGCAGTCTTTGCCTCTGGCGGCGCCGAGGCCGTCGACATTGCTTTGAAGAGCGCCCGCTATGCCACCAGGCGCCGCAAGATCGTCTCCATTATCAAGAGCTATCATGGCCACTCCGGTCTTTCTGTTGCCACGGGCGATGACCGCTTCACCAAGATATTCCTTTCCGACCGGCCCGATGAATTCGTTGCCGTGCCCTTCAACGACATCGATGCGATGGAGCAGGCACTGAAAGGCAACGACGTGGCGGCTCTCATCATGGAGACAATCCCCGCCACTTACGGCTTTCCGCTTCCCAAGGAAGGCTATCTCAAGGCCTGCCGCGATCTCTGCACCAAACATGGCACCATGTATATCGCCGACGAAGTGCAGACGGGCCTGATGCGGACGGGCGAGATGTGGGGCTGGCAGGCCTATGGTGTTCAGCCCGACATCATGGTGACGGCGAAGGGCCTCTCCGGCGGACTCTATCCCATTAGCGCGGCACTGTTGAATGAAAAGACAGGTGGCTGGCTTCATGAGGATGGTGCCGCTCACATGTCCACCACAGGCGGTGCCGAGCTTGGCTGCATCGTCGCCCACAAGGTGATCGAGATGCTGCTGCGGCCGGAAGTGAAAGCCAATGTGGCAGCCGTGACCTCCTTCATGCACAAGGCCATGGCCGAGATGCGGGCGCGTCACGCCGACATCTTCACCGGGGTGCGCCAGAAGGGCGTGATCCTCGGCCTTGAATTTGGCGAGAGCGGCGAAAACGCCGTGGCTGTCTCCCGTGCGCTTTACGAAAATGGCGTCTGGGCCATCTTCTCTTCGCTCGACAAGCGTGTGCTGCAGTGGAAGCCCGGCGTGTTGCTCGATAGTGAACTCTGCAAGGAAATCATGGAGCGCTTCGATGCCGCCATGCCGCGGGCCCGTGAACTGATGGCGGGCAAGGCATGACGGATTTTGAGCAGCTCTCCCACGAGCTGCAGCTTCCCGTTCTTCTTGAACTCGCAGAAGCGGCAACGGCGCTCTATCCGCTGCCGGACAGGCTTTCAGTGAAGCTCATCAATCTGTCGGAGAACGCCACCTACAAAGTGGAAACACCGGAAGGCCGAAGCTGGGCTCTGCGCATCCACCGCGATGGCTATCATTCCAAGACAGCCATTGCTTCGGAACTGGCGTGGTTGATGGACCTCCGCGATACAGGCGTTGTGACAACACCGCGGCCCGTGATGGGCAGGGACGGCGAAATCATCCAGCAATTGGGCCAGCCCCGCATGCCGCGGCCCCGCAACATCGTGCTGTTTGATTGGGAAACGGGAAGCGAGCCAGGAATCGGTGAGGATTTGTCAACGCCATTCGAAGTGCTTGGCGAGGTGACGGCGCGCATGCACCTTCATGCAAGGCAATGGAAGCGCCCGCCATGGTTCACCCGCCACAGCTGGGATTTCGAGACGAGTCTTGGTGACGAGAGACCCCATTGGGGGCGTTGGCGCGACGGCATGGGTGTGGATGCCGAGAGAGCGAAACTCTTTGGCCGCACCGTGGAACTCATCGGCCGGAGACTCGCCACCTATGGCAATGGCGCGGAACGTTTCGGCCTCATTCACTGTGACCTTCGCCTTGCCAATCTGTTGATCGATGGCAAGGCCGTGAAGGTGATCGACTTCGATGACTGCGGTTTCGGTTGGTACATGTATGACGCGGCAACGCCCGTGTCTTTCTACGAACACGAGCCGCAGGTGCCTGCGCTGATTGAAAGCTGGAAGCAGGGCTACCGCCGGGTGATTGAACTTTCCAGGGAGGACGAGGCGGAGATTCCGACTTTCGTCATGTTCCGCCGCCTGCTGCTTGTCGCCTGGATCGGCTCGCACCATGAAACGGACCTCGCCAAGTCCATGGGTCATCCGTACACGGAAGGAACTGTGGGGTTGTGCGAGGAATATCTGAAGAAATTCAGCTAAGTCATTGTTTTCCTGAAAAAGGAAAATAGCACTTGACACCGCGCGGTGAAAAGGGCATATTCCGCTACATTCCAGAAGTGGCTGAAGACGAATCGCTCCTTCCCCTCCAGGGGAAGGTGGCAGCCGCGATTGAATTGCCCTCTCCCGACGCGCAGCGTTGGGAGAGGGTGCCCGAAGGGCGGGTGAGGGCATTTCGTCGAACGCGTTGCCCTCTCCCCCGCTTCGCGGACCCTCTCCCATGGCCAATATGGCCACGGGAGAGGGCAGACTTCGATACCGTCACCGGCTCGCCACCGGAATGCGCCCGCTCACCTCACGGAAGAGTTTGATCTTCATGGCGGCGGCAAAATCGCGGAAGTCTTTGGCCTCCAGGACAAAGCTTCCGGGTCCGGTCCGCAAGTCGTCGTTGTAGTAGGCGAGCAGTGTGGAGTCTTCATCGGAGATGGCAAGACCGTTGATGACCACATTCTGCTCGCGTGCCCAGCGCCGCGCCACGGGCAATTGCGTGGCAATGGCGAACCAGCTCTCGCGGCCATCACCGGAGACATCGATCACGCGCCGCGTGGCGGCAAAGCCGTTGCCGGCAATCTCCTTGAGGGATTGTTCGATGCCCTCGCCGATGCCGGTGCCGCCGAACTGGCGGCGTGGGAGTGCTTCAACTTTGGCGGCAAAGGCCTCGGCTTCATCCGCCGTGGCGATCACATGCCAGCCGGTGGTGAGCTTATCGTAGCCCGGCTGGGCCCAGACGAGAAGATTGACGGCAATGCGCCCCTGCGGTCCGGCTTCGATTGCGGCTTGCACCTCCGGGTCGCGGAAGGCGCTAGCGATGCCGCGCAGCTGCAGGGCATATTCGCCGATATCGATGCTGGAAGAGGCATCAGCGGCGAGCACGATCTCAAGGTCAACAGCGGGTTGGGTCGCGGCGAGCGCGAGGTTTGCCGTGAGGAGAAGGCCCATGGTGGCGAGGAGATGGCGCATGGAGGCAAGTGTCGCGCT
>JAIBJH010000256.1 GCA_020029455.1 Hyphomicrobiales bacterium | reverse complement strand
TTTGGGCGCATATTCGGTATTGAGCTCCAGCCATTTTTCGAGGCCGGGCTCGGTGTCGGGCTTGATGGCCTCGGCCGGGCATTCGGGTTCGCAAACGCCGCAATCGATGCATTCGTCGTGGTGGATGACCAACATGTTCTCACCCTCGTAGAAGCAGTCCACCGGGCAGACTTCCACACAATCCATGTATTTGCACTTGATGCAGTTCTCGGTGACAATATAGGTCATCAGCTAAGGCGATCCGTGTTCGGGACAAAGTTGGCGGCTTCCTAGCAAAGCGGCGCAGTTTGTGCATCCTGTTTTTCCGCTGCTGGCCCATGTGCTCCGAGATCTTCAGCGACAGTTTCATAGAGTACAGCGGCACTTGCCGGCGGGCCGCGGCGTTCCGCTTCGGCAAGTACCCGCACGACCTTGACCTTACCGCTGATCGCCAGTGTGAGAATGTCGTCTGGCTTTACCGCGTGGCTGGTCTTGCTGATGCGCTGGCGATTGATGCGGACAAGACCCTGTTCCACGAGAGCCTGGGCCTTGGCCCGGTGCTTCACAAAACGGGCATAGACCAGCCACTTGTCAATGCGCTGGGCCACCTCTCAGCTGCCTTCCTTGGTCAAGCTCTCCCTGAGGGCGCTCAACACGGCAAAGGGCGAGTTGGGATCGGCTGGCCTCTCCGGCCGTCTTGGCTTGGGCTGGCGCGTTTCCGCGGATGCGCCGTGGTGGCGCTGCTGCTGCGGTTTCTTGTGGTGTTTTTGCGCGCCGTCGTGCTGGCGCTCCTGGCGCTGATGATGGCGCCTCTCCGGCCGTTGTTGACGCTGGCGGAAGGGGCCCATACCGTCGGGCCACCAGATGTTGCTCTCGACCATCTCGGCTTCTGGCGGTGGCGGGACGGGCACAACCGCCAATCCTGACGCCTCACCGTCATCTAGTGGAGGCTTCTCAATGACAGCCTGGGCCACGCCGTTGCTGACGTCCGGCAAGACAATTTCCTGCGGCGGTTCGGCGGCCACGGTGGCAGGTTTAGCGTGGGCCGGTTTTGGCAGCATGCGCTTCTCGGCGCGGTAGCCGAGGCTTGTCAGTATAGCTTCAAAGTCTTCACCGGAACAACCGACAACCGACATCATGTCGGGAACAACGGTGAAGCCGCCGCCCTCGACAGAGCCCGCGGGCCGAGCCTCTTCGGGAATGCGCGGCTTCCAGAACAGGCGGTCGCGGATCAGATCCGCGAGGCGCTCCAGCATGTCGACACGCACGGCGCGCCTGCCACAGAGCCGATAGCCACAAAGCCGGTAGTAGCCGTCCGGCATGGTGGCGTCCGCTACAATGGATGTCAGGCCATTGGGTGCAAGTTGGGGGATGGCATCACTTCCGGCCTCGCCCTTGTGGTGCTCGAGCCAGGAAAGCAGGAGACGGATTTCGGTCGGTGCCGGTTTGAGGAGGAGCGGCACGAAAAGCGTATAGGCGCCGAAGCGTACGCCCAGCGTACGCAGCTTGGCGCGGTCCTCCTGGCTCAAGGCCTTCACTTCGGCGGCCACAGCTTCACGCGGCAGCACGCCAAAATTTTCGGCGATGCGGTAAGCCAGGCCACGGACCGGGCCGTCGAGACCTTCTGCTTCATCGAGCTTGAGCAACTGTTCGATATGGCTGGCAAGATGGCGTTCAATGAATTTTTGCAGTCGCTGGCGCACATCGTCCCTGAGTGCCGGCGGCAAGAGGTCATCAGCCAGCACTTCAGAGCGCGGCTTGAAGCGGTGATCGCCGGCCTGCAGCCTGCCCACCGCATGGCCCTGCCACAAGATGTGGCCTGTGCGCGACAGCTTGAGTTCGGTGTCGGCGCAAGTTGCAAGGACAGTTGCCCGGGCGGCCATTTCGGTGACGAGAGCCTGCACGGCAGCAGCCTTCAGGAGCTTTGCATCGCTGCCCACGAGTGCGGCGCCGGGAACAAAAGAGAGGCCGGCTATGCGGCCGATGTCCTCGCCCTCGACCGTGATCGTGCCACCCTCGTCAATACTCGACATCAAACTTTCCTTCCTGGCCAAGCGTCTCACCAATACACTGGTTTTGCGGTCGATGAAACGCTCCGTCAATTTCTGGTGAAGAGCATCGGACAAACGGTCCTCGATTTCGCGCGCCCGGCCCTGCCAGAAAAGCGGCGCCTCGAGCCAATCGGGCCGGTTGGCAATGAAGGTCCAGGTGCGCACATGGGAGATGCGCTGGGACAGGGCGTCAATGTTACCCTCGAGGTTCTCGCAGTAAGAAAGCTGCCGGGCCATCCAGTCCTCGGGAATCTTTCCTGGCTTGCCTTGCAGAAAAGTCAGGACGCGCGAGACAAGATGGGCGTGTTCGGCCGGCGAGATGTTGCGGTAGTCGGGCAGCTGGCAAACATCCCAGGCGCGGGCCACGTCATGCGGGCTTGCGACGAGATTGCGCAAACTTTCGTCGCGACAGACAGCATCCAGCGCATCAATGTCAGGAGTGGCCTGGGCGCGGGTGAGGCCTTCTTCCTTGGGCAGACGGGAAAGACTCTTCTTCAAGGCGTCGAGCGAACGGAAATCGAGATCACGGTTGCGCCATTGCAGAACGCGCACGCTTTCGAAACGGTGGTTCTCGAGACGGTCCACGGTTTCGGCCGCAAAGCCCTCCACTTCGCCGGTCACGCCGAAGGTGCCGTCGTTGAGGTAACGCCCGGCGCGTCCGGCGATCTGAGCGAGTTCGCCTGGCGTGAGATTGCGGAAGGCGAAGCCATCAAATTTGCGGGTGGAAGCGAAGGCCACGTGATCCACATCCATGTTGAGGCCCATGCCGATGGCGTCGGTGGCGACGATGTAATCCACGTCGCCCGATTGATAGAGGGCAACCTGGGCATTGCGGGTGCGCGGCGAAAGGGCGCCCATCACCACCGCAGCACCGCCGCGCTGGCGGCGGATCAATTCGGCCACGGCATAGACCGTATCGGCCGTGAAGGCGACAATGGCCGAGCGCTTGGGCAAGCGTGAGAGCTTCCTCGGACCGGTGTAGGTGAGTTTGGAGAGGCGCGGCCTGGCAATGAAATGCGTCTGGGGCAGGAGGCGCTCGAGGATGGGCCGCATGGTAGCCGCGCCCAAGAGCATGGTTTCCTCAAGCCCGCGCATGTGCAGGATGCGGTCGGTGAAGATGTGGCCGCGTTCGAGATCGGCGGCGAGCTGGGTTTCGTCGATGGCGAGAAATGGCACCTTCAAATCAGGCGGCATGGCTTCTACGGTTGCCACCCAATAGCGCGGCTTTGCCGGAATGATTTTTTCCTCGCCCGTCATCAGGGCCACGGCATGGTCGCCGGTGCGCAGCCTTACCTTGTCATAGACTTCGCGGGCCAAGAGCCGCAGCGGCAGGCCGATCATGCCGCCTGCGGCGGCCAGCATGCGTTCCACGGCGAGATGGGTTTTACCGGTGTTGGTGGGACCCAGGACGGCAGTGACAGGCATCATCCGGGGCGGAAGGCGGGCAGGCGGCATCTCTTCATCCATTTAGGCGATCAGCTGTTTCCGGGAAACATACCTGCGCTGTTTTGAGACAGCTCATTCAAAAAAAGATTGAAGCACGAACAAAGCCTGCCCGAATCGCTGATCGGTGCGTTTTCCATGAATGTTCCAAGGCAATCCGCAGTACCGGGAGGATGCTGGCGATGCCGTCGCCAGCATTTCCCATTCCGGCTCGGCACCAATTGGTAACCTCCGGTCTCCGACCGTAAGCAAATTCTTAACGGCAAGCGATTGATTTGACTCGCTGAATTAACATTCCGGCAGAATCCGGAACGGAACTGGCCCGAATCGCTAATCCAGGGATGTTCCATTTCTGTTCACGCTATTTGTGGGGGGTATGCCGAGATTGTTCCCACAAGGCCGTTCCGCTTTCCGGACCAGACCTGGCGCTTGTGGCGCTGCCGTTAAAT
>JAIBJH010000255.1 GCA_020029455.1 Hyphomicrobiales bacterium | reverse complement strand
GCAAGACTATTGTTGGGGAAAGCCACCGGGTCTGGAGCCACTGGTGGAATGTAGCGGAATATGCCCTTTTCACCGCGCGGTGTCAAGCGCTATTTTCCTTATTTTCGTCTTTTTTCCTAAGCCGTTGAATTTGCGGCAGGAATTTATCCCCTGCGGCGTTCTCTCCGGGAAGCGCCTTCGGCGGCCTTGTCGACGCCTTTGGCGAGTTCGGAAACGGGGCCGAGCTTCTGTTCGATCAGCTCAATCGTCGGGCGCGCGCCCTTCTGATAGCCTTCCAGCGATTTCCTCATGGCGGCGAGATGCTCCGGCGATGTGCCGCAACAGCCGCCGATGATCTTGGCGCCAGCATCCAATGCGATGCGCGCATAATCGGCCATCAGTTCCGGCGTGCCTGTGTAATGGATATGGCCGTCATGATATTGCGGGATGCCGCAATTGCCTTTCGCTACCACATGGGCATCGGGACGCGCCGCGGTGATGCCCATGACGGTTGCCACAAGTTCCGATGCACCGACGCCGCAATTGGCGCCGATCGCCACAGGCTGGTGCGGCAGCGAAGCAGTGAGCGCACCAAAGGCTGTTGGCGTGATCCCCATCATGGTGCGGCCATTGGTGTCGAAGCTCATGGTGGTGACAATGGGAAGGCCTGCTTCCGATGCGCCTTCAACGGCGGCGCGCAGTTCCTCCTCCGATGACATGGTCTCGATCCACAGCACATCGACGCCGCCCTCCTTGAGGGCGTGCGCCTGCTCGGCGAAAGCGGTAACGCCTTCCTCATGGGGCAGCGTGCCGACGGGCATGAAGATTTCGCCGGTCGGGCCCATGGAGCCGCCGACATAGACATCGCGGCCTGCGGCATCGGCTTCGGCGCGGGCATTCTTTGCGGCGGCGATGTTGATCTCGCGCACCCTTCCCTGTTCGTTGTGCAGCTTGAGGCGATGGCGGTTGCCGCCGAAGGTGTTGGTGAGCACGATATCGGCGCCGGCCTCAATGAAGCGGCGATGAAGCGAGCGCACGCGCTCGGGATGCTCGAAGTTCCACATTTCCGGCGCATCGCCGGAGACGAGCCCCATCTGGAAATAGTTCGTGCCCGTGGCGCCATCAGCCAAGAGCCAGGGGCGCGTGGCAAGAGCTTCCGTGAAGGATTGACGGGGCATGGGTTGGTCCTCAAACTATATAAAGAAGTCTTTATATAGTTTCCTGGCGAAGAAGCCAAGCCCGAATTGACAACCCCTACCCTTCGAGGCCGCTGCGCGGCTCCTCAGGGTCAGGGACATTCAGGTGCCGCTCATCACGTCGGCAAATCCAGCGATATCCGCATGGTGGAAACCGTCTTGCGGCGGTCCACCTTCACCTTCACGGCTTCCGGCCCTACGTGCACATGGCGCGTGATGGCGGCGATGATGTCGTCCCTGATCAATCCCAACAGATTGGGTTCGCCGGGCTTCCGCCGTTCATGGGCAAGCAGAACCTGCAGCCTTTCGCGGGCGACAGGCGCTGTTTCCTCCTTCGGCGGGCGCGGGCCGAACCAGCGCGAAAACAGACTCATGCAGCCCTCCCTCCGAAGATCTTGGCAATGAGCTTGTGGCGTTCCCTTGGCACATTCATGGTGACGGCTTCTCCCATGAGCCTTCGCGCCGCATCAGTGTAAGCGCGCGAAGGCGCCGAGAGCGGGCTTGCCAATGTGACCGGCTGGCCGAGGTTCGAGGCGCGCAGCACCTGCTCGCTCTCGGGGATGACGCCGAGAAGCGGCACCAGCAGGATATCGAGCACATCGTCGATCTTCATCATGTCGCCACGGCCGGCACGGGCCTCATCATAGCGGGTGATGAGAAGGTGCTTTTCAACGCGGCCGCCTTTTTCCGCAACTTCCGTCCTGGAATCGAGCAAGCCGATGATGCGATCGCTATCACGCACCGATGAGACTTCCGGATTGGTGACAATGACCGCTTCGTCGGCGTGGCGCATGGCCATGAGTGCGCCGCGCTCGATGCCGGCAGGACTGTCGCAGACGATAAAGTCAAATTGCCCTCGCAATTCCTTCATCAGCTTGGTCAAACCTTTCTCGCTCAACGCATCCTTGTCGCGCGTCTGCGATGCAGGAAGCAGCCAGAGGTTCTCCATGCGCTTGTCGCGGATCAAAGCCTGATGCAGCTTGGCCTGGTTCTGAGTGACGCTGATGAGATCATAGACAACGCGGCGCTCCGCCCCCATGACAAGATCAAGGTTGCGCAGGCCGATATCGAAATCGACGACCACAACGGATTTTCCCTGCAGCGCCAGGGCAGCGCCCAGTGCGGCCGTTGTTGTCGTCTTGCCGACGCCTCCCTTGCCGGACGTCACGACGATGACTTTAGACATGTTCATTCTCCTGAATGTGAATCTGTGGACTGGAAAACGCCGTGTTAGTGAAAGGCTTCGATGTTCAAGACATCGCGGTCGAGGTGCGCCTGAATTTGCGCGCCCAGAAGTTCCGGCTCGAAATCATCGGCCGTCTTGTAAAGGCCGTCGATGACCAGAAGCTCGGCATCGAACCTGTTGCAGAAGATGCGTGCCTTGGGGTTGCCGCTGGTGCCGGCGAAGGCCCTGCCCCTCAGTGTTCCATAAACATGGATCGAACCGCCCGCGATGATCTCCGCGCCAGAAGCGACAGAACCGATGATGGTGACATCGCCTTGCGGAAAGATCAGCGACTGGCCGGAGCGGAGCGGCTCCTCGAGCAAGAGGCTTGAAGGCTTTTTTTCTTCTGCCAACTGATCGAACTTGGAACGGGCCGGACGCGGCGGCATCTGGCTTGTAGGGCCATCGGGAGAGAACATCCCCGCCGGCATAGGCGCGCCAGGCAGGGGTGCGAGCCTGGACGGCAACCATCCAGGATCAACGCCCTCGACGGCAACGAGCCTGAGCCCCCGCTTCTCAATGGCATCGATCACCTCTTCCGTTTCGCTCGCAGTCGGAATGAGCGAGGAGAGATCGGCGATGATGGGACGGTTGGTGAAGAATTCCGATTGGCGGGGCAAGCGGGCATCGAGCTCTGCAAGCCAATCTGAAAATGGCGCTTCCGGCGCAAGGACAAAGGCCAAGTAAGAGCGGCCCAGCAGACGCAAGGAAACGCGTGACGACGACATGACTGACACTTGAACCACCTTTACGCAACGCACCCCAGCAGCCCGATTAGCCCTGAAGATGGTTAACAAGGTGTTAACGGCCTGTTTGAAAGTGGGAGGGTCAGACCTTGGGAAGGCCGTAGTAGAGCATGGAGATGTGCTCAGCCTCGGCGAAGAACAGCCAGCGTTCGACGGCAGCGGCGGCCAATGAAAGCAAGGCTGCGAGGATGGCAATTGGCGGTATCACCAAGGTCGACAGCACACTGATGAAGGCCAGCACCAGGAGCAGGAGTGTGAGCGTCCGCAGGCGTTGTGCATGCTTGCGCGCCACCACGAAGCCCATTTCTTTCTGCACGAAATTGATCGCGGTGTGCGGCACTTCCCACTGGCGGACGTTTTCGCCAAGTCCAGTGGCGTTTCCTGCGGTGCGGGTGCGGGGTTCTGCATCAATGCTGCGCCAGTAGATGAGTTTGAGAATGATGACTGCAAGAATGGCGACGGCTGCAATTGCAAGCTGCATAGGCTGAAGACGGCCAAATGGAAATGCGATTGCAGCGAGAAGGCATGCGCCGGTCGCCAATGCAAAGGCGAGATAGACCGGAACGGTGAGTGCGTGTTTCCACTGCCGGATGGTCTTCAGCGAAGCATAGATCATGGCGGTGCAATAGACCGTGGCAACGCACATGATTGCTGTTGCGATACCCAGCGGTGCAACAGCGCGCGGGCAATCTACAATGCCTGACCAATACAATGCGAAGAGCAAAGCGATAGGATAGGTCAGCACGGCCAAGACACCTTCGCGCGACAGCCAGGACGA
>JAIBJH010000254.1 GCA_020029455.1 Hyphomicrobiales bacterium | reverse complement strand
ATGGACTTGGGCAGGTATTTCCACACCAGAAGCGCCATGAACAGCAACAATCCGCTGAGGACAATGAATACAACACCTGTTGGCATGAACAGCAGCAGCCCCATGAAGATGAAGCCCGGCACGAGGTCAGAACATTCGATATAGGTGCGGTAAACGCTGGTCATCTCGCGGCGTTGGCGGGGTTTAACGGCTCGCAGGAAGGGAATGCCGCCCACGCCATCAAGGCCGGTTGAGAAGAACGATGCCAGCAGAAGTGCAGAAGCGGCAAAGATGATGCGCGTTTCTCCGAAAAGTCCGGCGGCAAGACAAAGCAGCGCCATGGCAGAAAAACAGAGTGCAACGACCCAGCGCACGCCCTTGAACGCTGCCAAACGTCCAAAGAGCAACGAGGCTGGGAGCGCTATCTGGCTTGCGGAAAGCAGCAAACCCGCCGTGGTCTTGGATAGCCCGCCTTCCACAAAGAACAAGGGGCTGTAGATGAACATGCCGGACCAGAAGCAAGAGCGCGCAAAAGCAATGGACCACGCCAGGCGTAGCCGCGACTGGGTGATGAAGGCGAGCGCATTGGACAATGGATTGAACCCGCTGAGATTGCCCGGCGGCAGCGTTACCGGGTCGACCAGCCGTGCAATCCAGAATCCCGCAAGCAGGACCAGCCCCACGCCCAACACCGTCATCTGCGCCCAGACCGGTCCGTAATGCGTGAAAACCCAGGCCCCTGCTCCGGGTCCGATGGTCCAAGAAACTGTTGAGAAGGCAAGACGCAGCGGCTCGCTCCAGGTGAGATCGGTGCGAGGAATATGGTCCATGATGTAGAGTGAGAGGGTAACGCTCATCACGGCAGCACCGAGCCCGCGCAGATAGGCGCCGCTCACCTGCCCGCCGATGGTGTGGCTGGCAAATAGAAGCGCAGCCATCATCACAAGTCCTATACCCAGCGTGTACACCCAGCGCCGCCTGACGCCACGCAGCATGACAGGCAAGAGAAGCGTGGTGAGGAGCACCGCGCAAGAGACCGTCGTCGCCACAATGCTGACACGCTGACTATTTCCGAGGAGTTCGTAAGCCTGCAATGGGATCACCGTCACGTTCATGGAGCGCAGCAGGCTCTCGCCGGCAAAAATGGCGGCCAAAGTCTTGGCGCCTGCTATCTGCGCAGGAACGGGAATGTCGAGTGAGCGGTCGGTGGGCATGGGCGAGGCTTGCCACCTAGCATGGGCTTCCCGACTCATGCCCCTACGGAAGCGGCTCAGCAGACCCATTTTCCGCGCATGGCTTGCCTTTCCGGCGGGGAACCTTATGCAGGCAGGCATGGAACAGGCCAACCAGGCAATGGAGAAACAGAGGGTCGCGCTGCTTTCGCTCTTGGCCAGTTTTGGCCTTGCCGTCGTGAAGTTTGCGGCCGCGCTGTTCTCTGGTTCCCTCGCCTTGCTGTCCGAGGCATTTCACAGCCTTCTTGATTGCGGAGCCACGGCTCTCACCCTTGTTGCAGTGCGCGTTTCGGATAAGCCTGCGGACAAGGAACACCCTTATGGTCACGCCAAGGTGGAAAGCGTGGCGGCGCTCGTGGAAACGGGGCTTCTGTTCGCGGTTTGCGCTTGGGTGGCTTATGAATCCATCACCCGGCTGATCTGGGGCGGACATGAAGTGACGTTAAGCTGGTGGCTCTTTGCCATTCTCGCTGCTTCGATCATCATCGACTTCAATCGTTCCCGCTCCCTCAGCCGGGTGGCGAGCAAAACTTCAAGCGATGCGCTTGCCGCAGACGCGTTGCACTTCACGGCGGACATGTGGAGTTCCGGAGCTGTGATGATCGGCCTTGCGCTCGTGGCGCTCGGATTTGACTGGGGGGATTCGGCGGCGGCCCTCGTCGTCTCCGGCTTCATCGCCCGCGCCGCCTATGCTCTCGGCAGCAGAACACTCAATACACTCTTGGATGCTGCACCCGAAGGCATCACCGCGCTGGTCGAAGAGGCAGCGGAGCAGACCGATGGCGTGCTGAGCATTAATCGGCTGCGCTCAAGGCCAGCGGGTTCAACCGTCTTTGTGGACCTGGCCGTCGATATTCCGCGCACCCTGCCCGCCCCTGCCCAGGAAAAGTTGCGCGACTCGCTTACGATACGCATCCGGCGGGAGATCAAGGATGTGGACCTTGCCCTGCAACTGGTGCCCGTAGCCCTTGATACAGAAACCGCATTTGAGAAAGTCACCCACGTCGCGGCTGGCCATGGGTTACTTATCCATCACCTCACGGTGCAGGATCTGAATGGCAGCCTTGCCGTTTCTTTTGATCTGGAGGTTGATGGCAATCTGTCGCTTGAAGCCGCGCATGAACTGGCGACCGCACTGGAGGACGACATCCGCGACGGCTTGGGCGGGCATGTAGAAGTGGAGAGCCACATCGAACCCATAAGCCCGCGACTGATCGAGGGCCATGAGCCGCCCAAGGCCAAAGCCAAGTCAGTGACTGCGACATTGATGCGGCTGGCGCGCAAGGAAAGGTTGCTTTCAGACCTTCACAACATCAGGATTCGCGAAACTGAAAAGGGTCTGTTCGTGCACTATCATTGCCGCTTCGCGCCTGAGGTGAGTGTCGAGGCCGCCCATGGCACGGTTGACCACATTGAGATCGCCCTGATGAAAACCATCCCCGGAATCCAGCGTGTGATTGCTCATGCCGAACCGCTCGGTCAGAAGCGCCACAAGCTTTAGGACTTTGCGATCTGATCCAGTTTCATCAGGGTCTTGAGAAGGTCTTCCAGATCCTTCAGTGGAACCATGTTCGGCCCATCGGAAGGCGCGTTTTCCGGATCTTCGTGCGTCTCAATGAATACGCCCGCAACACCAACAGCCACGGCGGCACGGGCAAGGACCGCCACCATGCGCCTGTCGCCGCCCGTCGATGCCCCCTGCCCGCCGGGCTGTTGCACCGAGTGCGTGGCATCGAAAATCACTGGCGCTCCGGTTTCCGCCATGATCGGCAGGCTGCGCATGTCCGAGACAAGCGTGTTGTAACCAAAGCTTGCGCCGCGCTCGGTGAGCAGCACATTGGGGTTGCCATTCTCGGTGATCTTGGCGAGTACATTCTTCATGTCCCAGGGCGCCAGGAACTGGCCCTTCTTCACATTGACGACGCGGCCCGTCTTGGCGGCAGCTATCAGAAGATCAGTCTGACGGCACAAGAAAGCAGGAATCTGCAACACGTCCACAACGCTTGCCAATTCAGCACACTGGGCCACGTCGTGCACGTCGGTGAGGACGGGAAGGCCGAACTTTGCCTTGATCTCCTCGAAGACCGCGAGGGATTTCTCCAGACCCATACCGCGTTTGCCGGAAAGGCTGGTGCGGTTCGCTTTATCGAATGACGTCTTATAGACGAGCCCAATGCCAAGCCGATTGGCGATGGACTTGAGTTCTCCTGCCATCATCATGGCGTGATCGCGGCTTTCCATCTGGCAAGGCCCCGCGATGAGCGATAGCGGCAGGAGGTTGCCAAATGTAACGTCGCCTACGGTGACAGTGGAATTGGGTTTCATTTGCTGGGATAGACGAGAAAACTTCCGGAACCATGGGCATAGAGCACCCCATTCACATCTTCAACCCGCGCTTCAGCCGTCACCAAAGTCCGGCCGCCATGAACCACCTTGCCGCGCGCCAGCAGCTTTCCTGTGGTGGGATCAACCTTGCGGACATATTTGATGTTCAAGTCGATGGTTCCTGCTGGTGTTCCAGCCGGCAAATGCGCCATGACGGCGATGCCCAGCGCAGTATCGATCAATGTTGCGGCAAAACCGCCATGGGTTCTGCCATAGGCGTTATCGAATTCCGGCAAAGCTTCGGCCTCGATCACCGCCCAGCCCGGGCCCACATCCACGGTCTTCATGTTCATGTGGGCATGCATGGCGGAAAGCTCACCTGACTTGAGCTTCCG
>JAIBJH010000056.1 GCA_020029455.1 Hyphomicrobiales bacterium | reverse complement strand
TTCTTGGCCTCAACAACATCGAACTCATCACTGACCGGCCGCTGGACGTGAATCTGCGGGAAATCAAGAAGGTCAAGAAGGACTGGCCTGACCGCGCCGTCGTCGTCTCGCTGATGGTTCCCTGCGAGGAGCAGCCGTGGAAGAAAATTCTCGCGGAGGTGGAAGAAACAGAGGCCGATGGCGTCGAGCTTAATTTCGGCTGCCCGCATGGAATGAGCGAGCGTGGCATGGGCTCGGCCGTGGGCCAGGTTCCTGAGTATATCGAGATGGTGGCGCGCTGGTGCAAGAGCCACACGCGGATGCCAGTGATCGTGAAGCTGACACCGAACATCAGCGACATTCGCCGCCCGGCGCGCGCGGCATTGAAAGGTGGCGCCGATGCTGTGTCGCTGATCAACACCATCAACTCCATCACATCGGTTGATCTCGACACGTTTTCGCCGGAGCCATCCATTGACGGCAAGGGCAGCCATGGTGGCTATTGCGGCCCGGCGGTCAAACCCATCGCGTTGTCCATGGTGTCGGAGATTGCCCGCGACAAGGAGACGGCGGGAATGCCGATCTCAGCCATTGGCGGCATCACCACCTGGCGTGATGCAGCGGAATTCATCTCCATGGCGGCAGGCACGGTTCAGGTGTGCACGGCGGCCATGACCTATGGCTTCCGCATTGTCGAAGAAATGAAGTCCGGCCTTTCGCGCTGGATGGATGGACTGGCAGTTCCTCAATCTCAACTACATCGCGAAAGCGCACATCGACCAGGACCTCTGCATCAAATGCGGGCGCTGCTATGCGGCCTGCGAGGATACCTCGCATCAGGCGATCATGAAGGAGAAGAACGGCAGTCGCCATTTCGAGGTCATGGACAATGAGTGCGTGGCTTGCAATCTCTGTGTCGAGGTGTGCCCGGTTGATAACTGCATCACCATGGTGCGGCAGACGTCAGGCGTTGATGCGCGCACGGGCCGGCCCATTAACCCTGCCTATGCCAACTGGACTACGCACCCCAACAATCCCATGGCCAAGGCGGCGGAGTAGGAGCTAGCTTGGGCTAGCCAGCCCTTGATCTTGGTCAAAGGCTCGCCATGTAAAGATGAGCATACTGCGCCTCGTTCCCCAAGGAGGGCCGTCATGTCCTATAAGACCATCGTTGTTTCGCTCAATGAAACGGGCCGCCTGCCGCAAATATTGGCGGCAGCGCGGAAACTGGGTTCAAGCTTCAAGGCTCATGTGCGGGGCGTCTATGTGATCCCGGCGGCGCAGGTCTATCCCATGGTGGGATATGACGCCGTACCGGAAATCTATGACGGTAACCGTGTTTTCTTCCAGACCGAAAAGGACAAGGTGAAGGCCGCCTTCGAAACGGCCATGAAAGCCGATGGCATTTCCTCGGCCTTTGTCGAAATTGACGGACGGACTTCGCAGATCGCCCATGAGGTGGCGGAACAGGCAAGGAGCGCCGACCTCGTGGTATTGGCGGCGTCGAAGGCAGATGGCAGTTCCGGCGTTGAAACGGATATTGCCGAGCGCGTGGTGATGCTGGCGGGAAGGCCCGTTCTGCTGCTGCCGCGGGAGGGCGATGCGGCGCTTGATTTGAATGAAGTTCTGCTCGGCTGGGATAATGGCCGCGAGGCAGCGCGAGCCGTCTTTGACGCCATGCCGATCATGAGGCTTGCCAAGAAAGTGCGCGTGGTTGGCATTGATGTTGCGCCTAAGGGAACGGAGCCGGGGGCCGACATTGCCGAGACCCTGGCCCATCACGGGGTGAAAGCCGAAGTCACACATGTTTCTTCCGATGGCATGGGAGCGGGCGATACGCTGCTGCGTGCTGCCAATGACCTTGGCGCGGGGCTCGTGGTGATGGGCGCCTATGGCCACAGCCGGCTCACTGAATTTGTTTTCGGCGGCGCTACGCGGCAGGTGCTGAAGAAGCTCAACCGCCCCGTTCTCATGTCGCACTGAGGTCTGCTAATGCTTTACAAGATCAGGTTGGAACTGGCGCGGACGCGTGAGCACCCGGAGGGTGCGCCAGGCATTGGATATGAATTTACAGCGCCGCTGACTGATGGTGGCAGAATAGATCCCAAGGACTGGGAGAAAACCCGCGAACATTGCCGGGTGGTGCGCTTCCGCCCCCGTGAGGAAGATGACATTGGGCATCTGGTGAGGAAACCCGGCGGCTCATGGGCTTTCCACTATGACATCCATTCCGACGAAGAGGATGACGAGTCGGGCTATCGCTTCGGCGACCACCAATTCCGCACCGGAGAGTATGTCTCGGTGCGCGAGGATGACGAACTCATCCCCTATGTTGTGAAGCGGGTTGTTGCGGTCGGCTAGCGCAACGAACCCTCAAGTGCGTAGCGGTTGAGGGCGAAAAGCTGCGCCAGCCTATTGAATCCGGCGCATCTTTCACTTCGCAGGTGATTTCACCTGCTCGTCCGATGCGCTGAGGCCGACACGGAACTGTAAGAAATCTGTCATCAGCATTTCAGTTGGGCACGCTTGAACAGGTCACACTGTTCAGGAGGCCCAGATGACCCATGCACTGCTCGATGCCCACAAGACGCTGACGGAATTGCGCGAAGAACGCGAAGACCAGGGGCGTAATCCCTCGCTCAATCCCACCATGGGCGATATCATCAACCACCGCTTTTCGCGCCGCAGTCTGCTCACGGGCTCTCTTGCGGTTGCAGCCATCGCTTCGACGGTGAGTCCGCTGGCGCTTCTTGCCGCGAAGGAAGCCAAGGCCGCCACAGCCTCGGCATTCGACTTTGATGAGATCGAAGTGGCCATCGAAGAATCGCATTTTGTCGCGCCAGGCTATGATGCAAGCATCCTACTGCGCTGGGGCGACAAGGTATTCGCCGATTCACCTGAATTCGATCCCATGAAGCAGTCCGCCGAAGCCCAGCTCAAACAGTTCGGCTACAACAATGACTATGTGGGCTTCGTTCCGCTGGAGGGTTCAAATGAGCGCGGGCTTCTGGTGGTCAACCACGAATACACCAATGCCGAACTGATGTTCCCCGCCTGGGCCAAGATCGGCAAGGACAAGGACGGCAAGGACAAAGTTGAATGGGGCGAGCACTCGCCCGAGCAAGTGGCCATCGAAATGGCGGCCCATGGCGGCACGGTGATTGAGATTGCCAAGAATGATGGAAAGTGGGCGCCTGTTCTTGACAGCAAGTACAACCGCCGCATTCACCTCGGTACTGTGATGGAAATCACCGGACCTGCGGCAGGCCACTTGCGGCTGCAAACCAAGGCGGATCCCACGGGCAAGAAAGTGCTAGGTACGATCAACAATTGCGCCGGCGGCGTTACGCCATGGGGAACCTGGCTGATGGCCGAAGAAAATTTCAACGGCTATTTCGGTGGTGAGATTGCCGAAGACCATGCGGAAGCCAGGAATTACAAGCGCTATGGCGTGCCGGCGGGCGATTATGTGTGGGCGAAATTCCATGAGCGTTTCGATGTCTCCAAGGAACCGAACGAGGCCAATCGCTTCGGCTGGGTGGTGGAAGTGGACCCCACTGACCCTGCGTCAACGCCAAAGAAACGCACGGCGCTTGGCCGCATGAAACATGAAGGCGCCGAAAGTTTCATCAACAAGGATGGCCGCGTGGTGTTCTATTGCGGCGATGATGAGCGCTTTGACTATGTCTATAAATTCGTGACGCGCGGCACCTTCAACCCCAATGACCGTGCGGCGAACATGAGCCTTTTGGATGACGGCACGCTTCATGTGGCGCGCTTCAATGCCGATGGTTCCCTGGACTGGATTCCCATGGAGCATGGCCAGGGCGGGCTTACGGCGGAAAACGGCTTTGAGTCCCAGGCTGATGTTCTTATTGAAGCGCGGCGCGCCGCCGACTTTCTGGGCGCCACCAAGATGGACCGGCCGGAGGACGTGCAGCCCAACCCGAAGACGGGCAAGGTCTATTGCCTGCTCACCAACAACACCAAACGCAAGGCCGGCCAAGAGGATGCCGCCAACCCACGCGCCGAGAATGCCTTTGGCCACATTATCGAGATCACCGAAACGGATGGCGATTTTGCCGCCACCAAGTCGCGGTGGGAAATCCTGTTGAAGTGCGGCGACCCATCCGTTGCCGAAGTGGGCGCCAGCTTTTCGACCGCCACCACGAAGAACGGCTGGTTCGGCATGCCGGACAATTGCGTCGTTGATGCCGATGGGCGCCTGTGGATTGCAACCGACGGCAACAATGAAAAGGCGACAGGCCGCACCGATGGCCTATGGGCCGTGGATACGGAAGGTGAGATGCGCGGCACCTCCAAACTGTTCTTCCGTGTGCCGGTTGGCGCGGAAATGTGCGGACCGCAGTTCACCCCCAATGCTGAAACGATGTTCCTCGCCGTTCAACATCCGGGGGATGCGGGGCTCGCTACCTATGAGAATCCGGCGACCCGCTGGCCGGATTTCAGGCCGGATATGCCTGTGAGGCCAGCCGTCGTGGTTGTCACAAAAGTGACGGGCGGCAAGATCGCCTGAGGTCATAGTCGCTGCCCTTGCCAGGACAAGGGTTGTCGCATTTGAATTGCCCTCTCCCTCGCTTCGCGGACCTTCTCCCATGACCCACATGGCCACGGGAGAGGGCTCACTCAGGCCATAGGCGATAGCTCTGCTTGTCAGCCGCACGCTGAAACGCTAACCCGCGCTCTCAAATCGACAGCAATTTGAGCGCGCTTTTCCTAGCTTCCTACAATTCCGCATTGGAGAGCATGTGTCGGTGCGCGACGATGATGAACTCATCCCCTGTCAGATAAAGCGCATGCAACCGGTCGTATGACTAACTTCCTTTGCGGTAGATCAGGGTTCCGGCCTGATGCCATGTGCCCGTGTCGGCGGGATGGTTCTCGCCGTCCAATACCTTCACTTCAGCGAAGTCGAAGGGGCTGACACCTTCAAGGCACGCAGCATTTATACCGTACTCATCGGGCTTCGAACGGCGCTGGTGGTGGGTGTAGATGCCGCAGACAGAGCAGAAGAAGTGTTGCGCCGTGCCGGTGTTGAAACGGTAGCTGGTGAGCTTGTTCTTGCCTTCGATAAAGCGGATGCCGCCCAGTTTGGCTGACACCGCAATAGCGCCGCGCATGCGGCAATAGCTGCAATTGCAGCGCCGGGCTGTGTTGAGACCATCTACCAGATCGACCTCGAATTGCACCGATCCACAATGGCAGGATGCTTTCATGTTGGTCCTCCGGAGCCCACATTGGAGTACATTGCCAAGGCGAACCCAAGCCGCTAGGGAAATCCGCGAAAACATTACGCGAGAAACGCATGACTTCCTACAATCTGTTCTACCTCCCCGGCGATGGCATCGGCCCTGAAGTGATGGCCGAAGTGAAAAGAATCGTCTCCTGGATGAATACCCAGGGCATTGCCAAATTCGAGACGGATGAGGGCCTCGCCGGCGGGTCGGCCTATGATGCCCATGGCAAGGCCATTTCAGAAGAACATATGGCCAAGGCGCAAGTGGCGGACGCGGTGCTATTTGGCGCGGTGGGCGGGCCCAAGTGGGACAAGGTGCCTTATGATGTGCGCCCCGAAGCGGGCCTTTTGCGCTTACGCAAGGATCTCGGCCTCTTTGCCAATCTGCGCCCCGCCATCTGCTATCCGGCGCTGGCCGATGCCTCCTCGCTCAAGAGAAACGTTGTGGAAGGCCTCGACATATTGATCGTGCGCGAGCTTACGGGCGGGGTTTATTTCGGCGAACCCAAAACCATTACCGATCTCGGCAATGGCCAGAAGCGCGGCATCGACACGCAGGTCTATGACACTTTCGAGATCGAGCGCATTGCGCGCGTGGCCTTTGATCTTGCCAAGACGCGGCGCAACAAGGTGTCGTCCGCCGAAAAACGCAATGTGATGAAGACGGGAGTGTTGTGGAACGAGGTGGTGACGCGCGTTCACAAGGAGGAGTATCCACAAGTGACGCTGGAACATGTGCTGGCCGACAACTGCGCCATGCAGCTTGTCCGCTGGCCCAAGCAGTATGACGTGATCGTCACCGACAATCTCTTCGGCGATGTGCTGTCGGATGTGGCGGCGATGCTCACGGGCTCGCTCGGCATGCTGCCTTCTGCTTCGCTCGGTGCGCCCGATGCAAAGACCAAGCGGCGCAAGTCGCTCTATGAGCCGGTGCATGGATCGGCGCCCGACATTGCTGGCACGGGAGCGGCTAACCCAATCGCCATGATTGCGAGCTTCGGCATGGCGCTGCGCTACACCCTCGGCCTTGGTGATTGGGCGGATAGACTGGATGCGGCAATTTCCGCCGTGCTGGCCAAGGGGCTTCGCACCAAGGATATTGCCAGCGAAGCACAGCCCGCCAATGCCACCACCACGCAAATGGGCGAGGCCATTCTCAAGGAATTGCAGGCGGCGGCCTGATGCTGGAGCTGCGCTCGACCGACATTATGGTGCGCTTTCATCCCACGGGCGCGCGCATCGTTTCCTGTGTGGTGGATGGCGTGGAGTCGGTGTTCGGTGCCGGGCCGGATGACAGGATTCTGGCAGGCGACATCTATGCGGGTGCGATCTGTGGGCGCCATGCTGGGCGGATCAGCAACGCGTCCTTCATGCTGGACGGCGCGCGCGTTCAGCTCAAAGCCAATCTGGGGCCACACCAGCTTCATGGCGGTGACACGGGATTTCATGCGCGGCACTGGGATTATATCCGCGACGACAATCGCATCACTTTCCTGCTGCAATCCAACGATGGCGAAGAAGGTTATCCGGGCCAGCTTGAGGTGAAGGCGGTCTATGCGCTTTCGGGTTCGACGCTGTCGCTCGATATTTCGGCGCGCACGACAAGGCCGACGCTGTGCAATCTCACCAGTCACGCCTATTGGAATCTCGCGGGCGGCGGTTCCGTGCTCGATCACGAATTGATGATCCCGGCGGAAAAATATTTCCCGCTCAGCGAACTGTTGTTACCGCTGGGCGAGATGCGGGACGTTGCAGGCACAAGCCGGGATTTCCGCAAACTCCGCGCGATCAGCGAAGATCATGACAATGCTTTCCTATTGGAGGGAAAGCGCGGCGAGATGAAGCGGGCGCTCATGTTGCGTGATCCAGAGTCAGGCCGCGTGCTTGATGTGTGGACCAGCGAGTGCGTGATCCAGATGTATACGGCGATCCATTGGCAGGTCCTGATGCTGGGCAGGCATGGGCCGCTGGAGCAATCCACCGGTTTTGCCATTGAACCGCAGAATGTGGCGGACGCGCCGAACCACCCGGCCTTCCCATCTTCAATCCTCAGGCCTAGCGAAGTTTATCGCAACCGGATTGAGTGGCGGTTCAGCTAACTATCAACCGTTTGTGGGTGATAGATCCGCCGCCGAAAACAAGACACCAAACTGTTCGCACCAGATCACGACAGATTTGTAGTCGGCCAGATTTGTTTCGGCAGGTATCGCGTAGTTCTGATCGCCGATGTTGCCTTTGAGCGGTCCGAGGCTCAGCCACTCGGAAGCCTTGACGTCGGCGGAGGAAAGAATTTTTGGCGCCTTGACCAGCCAGACCTTGAGATCGGGCCCATTGGTCGCCTCGAAGCTGGTGAAACGCAATACCTTTGATCCCGCATCGGTTGCGAAAATTTTCGCCATTCCCTTGCCCTTGTGAGCGGCGTCGGCGTTTCGGAATTCACCCTGCGCCGCGATGTGCATTTGCAACTCGGGTGGCAGGCTTTCAGAAACCACGCGGTCGATCCACAAGGGTGAGGCGAGATACCAGAAGGCGTTTCCCGCGACAAAGCCCAAGATGCCCGCAATCAGAGCAATTACCAGGGTCCTCTTCATTTCAATCGCCTTTTCGACGGGTGAGCTGTCTCTCCATCGCACGTCACTTACCCGGCCGCCAGCAACTCACAAGAAATTGTAGGGATCAACATCCACATCAAGGCGGAGTGAGCCCTTCGGCTTCACATCCTTGAGCCAGAGGCGCAAATAGGCCTGGATATCGACATCGCGGCCTGCCTTGACGAGATAGCGCCAGCGGTGGCGGCCGCGCACCAGTGCGATGGGGGCGGGCGCTGGGCCCAGCACTTCCACGTCTTTTGCTTCCGGAATGAGACGCGCCAGAGATTTTGCAAAGCGTTCTGTTTCCAAACCGTCATTGCCGGAGAGGATAAGGCTGGCCAGACGGCCATAAGGCGGCAGGTGCGCAGATTCACGGATGCGCTTTTCGCCGTTGAGAAAACCTTCGCGGTCACCGGCGGCCAAGGCGCGCATCATGGGATGATCGGGCGCATAGGTCTGCACCAAAGCCTCGCCCGGTTTTTCGCCGCGTCCGGCACGGCCAGCGACTTGACTGAGCAGGGCCCAGGTGCGCTCAGCGGCGCGCGGATCAGATGACTCAAGGGCGAGATCGGCATCGACCACGCCTACAAATGTGAGATGCGGGAAATGATGGCCCTTGGCCACCAGCTGCGTGCCGATGACGAGATTGTGCGTGCCATCGGCCACTTCGCGGATGACATCGCGCAACATCTGGCCCCGCGCCAAGTCGCTTGAGAGAATAGCGAGGCGCGCATCGGGGAAGAGTTTCTGGGTCTCCTCGGCGAGGCGTTCCACGCCGGGACCGACGGGCGTCAATTTTTCTTCCGTTCCGCATTTGGGGCAGGCCTTGGGCACGGGCTCTTGATGGCCGCAATGGTGGCACATGAGGATGCGGCGGAAACGATGCTCGACCAACGAGGCAGTGCAGAGCGGGCAATCCATGCGGTGACCGCAGGCGCGGCAGATGGTGAGCGGCGCATAACCCCGGCGGTTGAGAAAGAGCAGGGCCTGATCGCCTGAGTCCAATGTGGCGCGGACCTTGGCGATGAGAGGATCAGAAAGCCAAGTGCCGCTGGCGATCTTCTCGGCCCGCATGTCGATAAGCCTAACCTCCGGCAGTTCCGGTCTGCCATGGCGGTCTGCCAAGTGGACAGACGCATAGCGGCCGCGGTCCACATTGACGAGGCTTTCAAGTGAAGGTGTGGCCGAAGACAGCACCACGGGGAATTTGCCGATGGCGCCATAAAGCACGGCCATGTCGCGGGCGTGATAGGGCACGCCGTCGGACTGCTTGTAGGCCGTTTCATGTTCCTCATCGACGACGATAAGGCCTAAATTCTTCCACGGCAGGAATAAGGCCGAGCGCGCGCCGACGATGATTTTTGCTTCGCCCGAGGTGACGCCGCGCCAGACGCGCTCGCGCTCGCGGGGCCTGACATCGGAATGCCAATGGGCGGCGGGTACCCCAAAGCGTTCCTCGACGCGGGCAAGAAAACCAGGCGTGAGTGCGATTTCGGGGAGCAGGAGAAGCACCTGGGCGCCGCCCGCCAAGGCCGTGGCAATGGCCTCGAAATAAACTTCCGTCTTGCCGGAGCCAGTGACGCCGTCCAGCAATACGACCTTGTGCTGGCGGGCTGAAACAATGGCGCGCAGAGAAGCCGCCGCTTCCTCTTGCGATTTGTTGAGGCGCTTGGTGGATGGATTGAGTTGGGGTTTTTGGAAGGGTGCATGAGCAGGCAGCGCTACGGGCTTCAGGATACCTGACTTGATCAGCGCCTTCACGACGCTCGTACCAACACCGGCGAGGTCAGCCAGTTCGCGCTCGCTCATGGGAAAGCCGTCGCGGGCCACTTCCAGCACGCGGGCGCGCTGCGGCGTTATTTTGTCGGGTCTCTTGTCGCCGAGATGATAGGCCATGCGCTGGCGCTCTGGTTCCAGCGCAGCCGGCACACGCAATGAAAGGCGCAGCACATTGCCGAGAGACTCCAGATAATAGTCCGAAAGCCAGGAAAGGAATTTGCGGTGCAGCGCCGTCATGGGCGGGGCATCAAAGCGTAGCGTGACATCGCGGAGCTTGAGGTTGGTGCCTCCAGTCTCGCGGGTCTCCCAGACGACGCCGATATAGCTGCGGGGGCCTAGGGGCACCTCCACATAATCGCCCTCCGCCAGGGCCATGCCTTCCGGTATCCGGTAGGAATAGGGGGCCGGCACGGCAAGCGGCAGCAGCACGTCGGCTATGGGAATCCTGGCCTCAGTCACGGCCCCGGATTAAGCTTTGAGACCTTTGTTCGCCAGCCCTATATGCATCGCGCAATGTCTTTCAAGGCCCCCCTTTTCAGCGAAATCGTCTATGCCGAGCCCTTCCAGCTGGCGCGGCGGCTCAAAGGCGAGAAGGCATTGACGCTCTTCGAAAGCGCCCAGCGGCACGAGCATCTGGGGCGTTACTCTTTCCTTGCGGTCAATCCAACCCAGACATTGGAAGTGCGCAACGGTGAGGCGTTTCTGGATGGTAGCCCATGCAAGAAAAAGCCGCTTGATCTGCTGCAGTCGCTTTTGAAGCGCGAGCGGCGGGCAAAGATCCCTGGCCTGCCACCATTCCAGGGCGGTTGGGCGGGGTATGTGTCTTATGACTTCGGGCGGCAGTTGGAACCCAAGGCGAAAATTCCGGCTTTTCCGGCCATCTGCCCCGATATGGCGATGCACCGTTTCGACACGGTGATTGCCATCGATCATCTGCAGGAGCGGGCATGGATCATCGGCCCTGACAAAAAATCCATCAGCCACGTAGAGGCTTTGCTCAAGCAAAGGCCCAAGCCACTTGGTGCACCAGTGAAGGCAGAGTTTACTCTACTAATCACGCGCGAGAGGCACGAAGGCAATGTGAAGCGCACGGTGGACTACATTCTGGCAGGCGATATTTTCCAGGCCAATATCACACAGACACTAGAGGCGAAGGCATCCAAGGATTTCGATTGCTTTGCTGCTTACCAGCAATTGCGGACGAAGAATCCGGCGCCCTTTGCGGCGTTGCTCGACTATGAGGACATGACAGTAATCTCATCCTCGCCGGAACGGCTGATCCGCAGCGATGGCAAGCTAGCTCAGGCACGACCCATCAAAGGCACACGCAAGCGTGATGATAATCCGGCCCGCAATGCCGCCCTCATTGCCGAGCTTCAGTCCTCGCGCAAGGACCGGGCCGAAAATGTGATGATCGTCGATCTCCTGCGTAATGATCTCTCCCGCGTATCAAAGCCGGGCAGCGTGAAAGTTCCGGTGCTGTGCGGGCTCGAGAGCTATGCCAATGTGCATCATCTTGTCTCTGTCGTTGAAGGCGAACTCAGCGAAGGACAAGGAAGCGTTGATTTGTTCCGCGCGGTTTTTCCCGGTGGCTCGATCACGGGCGCGCCCAAGATCCGCGCCATGGAAGTGATTGCGGAACTGGAGGAAGCACCGCGCGGCGTTTACTGCGGCTCCATCGGCTATTTCGGTTTCAATGGTTCATGCGACTTCAATATCGCCATCCGCACGGTGCAGGTGGCAGGCGGCGTCATGCGGGTGCAGGGCGGTGGCGGCATTACCGCGCGCTCCGAAGCTGCTGCAGAATATGAAGAAAGCCTCGTGAAGGTGCAACGCATCCGCGAGGCTTTTCAACCATGATCCTCATCATCGACAACTATGACAGCTTCGTGCACAACATCGCCCGCTATTTCGTGGAGCTTGGTGCAGAAGTGAATGTCCGGCGCAATGACGAGGTGAGCGATGATGACCTCAAGGCCAGGGCCATTGTCATCTCGCCTGGACCTTGCGCGCCCAAGGAGGCGGGGCAGTCTCTGGCGATAGTCAAGGCGTGCGCAGGGCGAGTTCCGATCCTTGGCATTTGCCTGGGACATCAGGTGATCGGCGAGGCTTTTGGCGGCAAGGTGGTGCGGGCAAAGACACCGATGCATGGCGATTATTCGACGGTTCGCCATACGGGAGATGGTGTCTTTGTGGAACTTCCACCGCACTTCACAGTGGGGCGCTATCATTCTCTCATTGTGGAGGATGTGGACGACACGCCCTTGAAAGTCACGGCTCGAAGCGAGGATGGCGAGATCATGGGCCTGCAACACAAGTCACTACCCATCTATGGTGTGCAGTTTCATCCGGAGTCGATCCTCACCGAACATGGCTATGACATGCTCTCCAATTTCCTGAAGGTGGTGGGATGAAGCGGGTTTGGCACAATAAAAAACTGTCCAAGGGCACTCTCGTGCTGTCTTCCCATGATCGAGGTCTGACATTGGGCGATGGACTCTTTGAAACGATTGCCGTGCGCGATGGCGTAGCGCTGTGGCGCTTCGAACATATCGAGCGCATGCGGGCTGCGGCTGAGGCAATTGGCATTCCGTTTCCAGAAACGGAAATCGAGAATGCCATTGATGGGCTGGCGCATAAGGCGAAGGGCCATCATGTGCTGCGCTTGACATTGACGCGCGGTGAGGGCGGGCGCGGCCTTGCGGGCGAAATCAGGAAGCCAACGCTTTTGGGCACATTGGATCCATTTGACGGGCAACAGCGTTTTCAACCTGTGAAACTGATGACTTCGGCCATAAGACGCAATCTTCATTCACTGGCATCGCGCATGAAGACGCTCTCCTACATGGACAATGTGCTGGCGGCGCGGGAAGCTGCGGCGGCTGGTGCTGATGATGCACTCATGTTGAACAGCGCGGGCCGGTTAGCTTGTTCGACGATCTCAAACATCTTTCTTGAGAAAGATGGGGCGCTGATTACGCCCGCGCTTACGGAAGGCATTCTGCCGGGTGTCATGCGCGCCGCTGTGATCCGCGCCGCAAAGCAGTTAGGCATTCAGGTCAAGGATAAGCAGGTAAAGCCCACCACCAATCCCTCGCTCATCGCCAAATCGGGCCGTCCCATGAAGGAGGTCATCGCCGAAATCTGCTCCTTCGTCGAAGGGCCGGTTTCGGCGGAGGTGGCGGCGCTGGACTATGACGGCATGATGCGCGAGGCGAATGTGCTGCGGAAGATCGCCAAGAATGTCGCGGTCAAGGTGCCGCTCACGGTCGATGGCCTCAAGGCCTGCAAGGCGCTGTCGTCAGAAGGCACCATGGTCAATGTGACGCTGTGCTTTTCCGCCAACCAGGCGCTGCTGGCCGCGAAAGCGGGGGCGACGTTCATTTCGCCTTTCATCGGCAGACTCGATGACATCAATTTGCCGGGCATGGATCTGATCCGCGAAATCCGCGTCATTTATGACAACTACGATTTCGCCACCAATATCTTGGCGGCTTCCATCCGTTCAGCCAACCACATCAAGGAAGCGGCGATGATCGGGGCCGACTATGCCACGGCCCCTCCTTCCGTGCTCAAGGCGCTGGTCAGGCATCCGCTCACTGACAAAGGCATTGAGAGCTTTCTCGCCGACTGGAACAAGACAGGTCAGAAGATAAGTTAGAAAATCTTCACGACTCGGTGCATAATTTTCGCCGATGGAGGAATTTGCCTATCATTTGGCGGAAGATGCGGCGCGAATCGCCGCAGCATGGCTTTCCTCATTGGCGCAGGAAAGGCGGGTGGCCGAGAAAACGGTCGAGGCCTATCGCCGGGATCTCTCGCAATTCGGAGCGTTTCTGACCGATCATCTGGGCGAAGCGGCGGGTTGTGCAGCGCTTGAAGGTTTGGCGCTAGCCGATTTCAGAAGCTTTCTTGCCAAGCGGCGCGCCGATGACATCGAGCCGCGTTCGCTGGCGCGGCAGGTCTCGGCGCTGAAATCCTTTTTCCGTTTTGCCGAGAGGCGTGGTCACTTCCGCAACACGGCTTATGGCACCATGCGGGCGCCAAAGATCGCGCACTCCATCCCGAGGCCTTTAAATGAAGCTGCGGCAGCGCGCGTTGCCGATGGTGAAGGCAGCGAAAATGCCATTCCCTGGATTGAGGCGCGAGATAGGGCGGTGCTGGCATTGCTCTATGCCGGGGGCTTACGCATCTCGGAGGCCTTGTCGCTGACGCCGGCCATGCTGCAGGCCGAGCCTCTGGTCATCACCGGCAAGGGCGGCAAGCAAAGGTTGGTGCCGTTGCTGCCGGAGGTGAGGCAGCTCATTGCCAGTTATGTCGCGGCCTGTCCCTTCAACTTGACCGAACGGGAAGCCCTGTTCCGAGGGGCGAAAGGCGGACCGCTTTCACCCCGCATCGTGCAGCTGCAGATGGAGCGCCTGCGTGGCGCGCTGTCCTTGCCAGACAGTGCAACGCCCCACGCATTGCGCCATAGCTTTGCCTCCCATCTCCTGGCCAATGGCGCAGACCTCAGGGTGATCCAGGATTTGCTGGGTCATGCCAGCCTTTCGACGACCCAGGTCTATACGGAAGTGAACCGGACACATCTGCTCGAACAATATCGCAAGGCACATCCGCAGGGCTGAGACTTTACCTGCGGCCTGGGGTTGCCTAGCAGTCGGTGATGCTTTCCATCGATCACGTTCCATCCTCACCGACGCTTCCCAAGCGCGCCTCCGCCGTTGTCATCGGTGCTGGCATTGCCGGTATCTCGACGGCTCTCGAATTGCAGGCGAGGGGCCTTGATGTCGTAGTTGTCGAGAAGGGCGAGGTGGCGGCGGAGCAATCGAGCCGGAACTGGGGCTGGTGCCGCCAGATGGGGCGTGACCCCCGTGAGATTCCACTCATCAAGATTTCACTCGATCTCTGGCGCGGCATGAATGCCAAGATCGGCGCGGAAACCGGATTCAGGCAATGCGGCATTGCTTATTTGAATGAGACGGAGGCAGCGCAAGCCGAACGGATGGACTGGGTTGAAAAATATGCCGCTCCCGAAGGCCTTTCGACGCGCATTCTCAGTGGCGAGGAAGTGGCGGAACTTACACCGGGCGGCGCCACACATTTCAAAGGCGGCATCTACACGCCTGATGATGGCAGGGCCGAACCCTTCGTTGCAGTGCCGGCCATGGCAAGATTCTTTCAATCGAGGGGTGGTGTGATTGTCACCAATTGTGCGGCGCGTGGTGTCGAGTTGTCAGCGGGGCGCGTCTCATCGGTGGTAACGGAGAAAGGAACAGTTGCGACCGATACAGTCATTCTTGCCGGTGGCTATTGGTCGTCGCGGTTCCTGCACAATTTCGGGGTCCGCTTTCCGCAGCTTGGCGTGGTGACGCCTGTCTTGCGCACATCCGCACTCGACATCGGCCATGAGCGCACCTTCGCAGCGACGAAGTATGCGGTGAGAAAACGACTCGACGGGGGTTTTACCGTTGCGCATGGGTCTCTGACGCTGGCAGACCTGACGCCCAATCATATCCGCTATGCGCTGGATTTCCTGCCGATGCTCAGTTTGGAGCATCGCTCCTTGCGCTTTCACCTGGGTGGAAGATTTCTTGGTGAGTTGCGGCTCAAGCGGCGCTGGGCTCTTGATGAGGTGACGCCCTTTGAAGAAGTACGGGTGCTTGATCCAGCGCCTTGCAACGCCATTCTTGATGATGCCTTTGCGAATTTGCAGAGGGCCTTTCCGATCTTCCGCAACGCGCAAGTTGCCGAACGGTGGGCCGGCATGATCGATGGCACGCCGGATGCGGTTCCGGTAATAGATGCGATTGATAGCGTGCCGGGAGTCTTTATGTTGTCAGGACTTTCGGGCCATGGCTTTGGGCTAGGCCCGGGTGCTGGAAAACTCATGGCAGAGATCGCTTTGGGCGAAAGGCCATGTGTTGATCCTTCGCCGTTTCGCTTTTCGCGGTTTAGCGATGGAACAAGGTATAATCCGACGACAGGATTTTGACATATTGGTTTGGCGCGAATTCTTTTCGACCGCGTGATTCCACGCGGTCGGAAAGCGCGCTACGCGGCAACCGCCATGGCGCGCTCGACAGTGGCGAGAAGCGCTTCGGGCTGCACGGGCTTTCTCATGAATTCGAAAACCTTGAGGCCCATGGCGCGGAGCTGCGTTGAACGCTCAACATCGGCAGTGACCAGCACATAGTTGGCCTTGGAGCCCATGGACTGCAGGGTCTCGACGACATCGAGGCCGTTCTTGACGCTGCCCAGGCGGAAGTCGAACACGCCAAGCTTGAAAGTGCGGTCCACGGCAAACTCGACGGCGCTTTCGGGATCGGCAAAGCCTTTCACCTTGTAGCCTGAGTCAGCAAGGAGTTCGGCAACGCTCGTCAGAAGATCGACGTCGTCATCGAGCAGCATGATATCAACTTGGTTGTTGTCCACCGTTTGGTTCCTTCTTGCAGTAAGAGGACCTTATCAAAGCGGCATGTTCACTGACTTAAGTTCTTAATTCGAATTTTACGCGAATTAACTGTGAATAGCTCTGCCTGCAACCGAGAGTGCGGCCTCCTTGACGGCCTCGGCCAGTGTGGGATGGGCGTGACAGGTGCGGGCCAAATCCTCGGCGGAACCGCCAAATTCCATCAAAACAGCAACTTCGTGGATCAGTTCGCCGGCCTGGGGTCCGATGATGTGGGCTCCCAGCACGCGATCTGTTCTGGCGTCCGCCAAAATCTTGACAAAACCGTCGGTTGTCTGGTTCGCCTTGGCGCGACCATTAGCGAGGAACAGGAATTTCCCGCTCTTGTAGTTAACGTTTGATGACTTGAGTTCGTCCTCGGTCTTGCCGACGGAGGCCACTTCGGGCGTGGTGTAAACGACGCCCGGGATCACCTCATAGTTCACATGGCCTGCTTGGCCCGCCAGCAATT
>JAIBJH010000055.1 GCA_020029455.1 Hyphomicrobiales bacterium | reverse complement strand
ATCATCGAAGACAATTGCTTCATCGGTGCGCGCTCTGAAGTTGTCGAAGGTGTCGTGGTGGGTGAAGGTTCCGTGATTTCGATGGGCGTGTTCATCGGACAGTCTACCAAGATCGTCGACCGCACCACGGGCCAGGTACATATGGGCAAGGTGCCGCCCTATTCCGTTGTGGTCTCAGGCTCGCTGCCGCAGAAGCCCTTTGCCGACGGCTCACCCTCGCCATCGCTCTACTGCGCGGTCATTGTCAAGCGCGTGGATGAGAAAACGCGAGCAAAAACAAGCATCAACGAATTGTTGCGGGACTGAAACCATCCGGTAAACTGTGATTCTGGGGGCATAGCGAGCGGAGAGACTGAATGAACCTGCAACTTTTTACGAGTTTGGAAGGCCGAATTCCCCGGAAGACGTTCTGGTTGGGATTCATCGTGTTGATGATTGTGACCTGGATTTTGGAACTGATCCTGTTTTCCATCTTCGGTGTGAGCATGATGGGGAGCATGGATCCCAATGCAACGCCGGAGGCCGCGGCTGCTGCTGCCGCCGAGCAGATGAGCAAATTGACACTGCCGCTCATCATCCTGTTCCTCTTGCTGCTCTGGCCGTCGATTTGCCTTTATGCCAAGCGCTGGCATGATCGCGACAAGTCCGGCTGGTGGTCACTCATTGGTCTTATTCCGATCATCGGCGGCCTCTGGATGCTGATCGAACTTGGCTTCCTGCGCGGCACGGACGGCCCAAACCGGTTCGGCCCCGATCCGATCGCTGGTTAAGTATCCTGGATAATTCAATTGTGCCCAGCCTTCTGGCTGGGCATTTTTGTTTGCTGTAAGACTGTTCCAATGAAAAATACCCCCCACGATCCCGTCTCTATGCTGCAGCAATTGATCCGCTGCCCCTCGGTCACTCCTGTTGAGGCTGGCGCATTGAGCGCAGTCGAGGGCTGGCTCTCGGCTGCGGGTTTCACCTGCAAGCGGCTGGTGTTCAAGGACAAGGACACGCCGGACGTGGACAATCTCTTTGCCCGCATCGGTTCGGGCACACCACATATCTGTTTTGCCGGCCATACTGATGTGGTGCCGCAGGGCGACGAGACGATCTGGACGCATCCGCCCTTTGCCGCCGAGATTAAGGACGGACATATCTATGGCCGCGGCGCCACGGATATGAAAGGTTCCATTGCCGCCTTCGCCGCGGCGGCGCTCGACTTCGTGCGCGAGAACCCGCAGTTCAAGGGCTCCATTTCCTTCCTGATCACCAATGACGAGGAGGGGCCTTCGATCAACGGTACTGAGAAAGTCCTGCTATGGATGAGGGAGAACGGCCATGCGCCAGACCATTGCCTGGTGGGAGAGCCCTCCTGCGCGGATGCTCTTGGCGATACCATGAAGATCGGACGGCGCGGCTCGCTGTCCTTCGTCGTTTCGGTCGAAGGAAAGCAGGGCCATGCAGCCTATCCGCAGAAGGCAGACAATCCCATCCCGAAGCTCGCGATGCTGGTGGAACGATTGAATGGCTGGGCGATCGACAAGGGCAATGAGCATTTCGGGCCGTCCACGCTTGCGCTGACCTCTTTTGACGTAGGCAATCCTGCAGCCAATGTCATTCCCTCCAAGGCAACGCTCAAGTTCAACATCCGATTCTCGACCGAGAGCACCTTCGAGTCACTGAAGGCAGCGGTTGATGGCCATATCGCGGCCGTGAAAGAGCAAATTGGCGGACGCTGGAGTGTCACCCACGTCGGACGCTCCCAGGCCTTCATCACGGAGCCCGGCGCCTTCGTGGGATTGGTGCAGGATGCTGTGACGGCAGAGACGGGCCTTGCGCCCAAGCTTTCCACATCGGGTGGCACGTCTGATGCACGCTTCATCAAGGACTATTGCCCGGTCGTGGAATTCGGCCCGACCAACGCCACCATTCACCAGACCGACGAGCGCATCTCCATCGAAGAGCTCAAGGCAACGGCGCGAGTGTACCGCCGCATACTCGACAGCTACTTCGCGACCTGAAAGAACTGCACAGCTCCACACATGGTGTGCGGAGATTTACGGGAAAATGAAAATTCTTCCCGTAGAAACGGGCGAGCAGCCTAGCCAGATTGCACCTGACAAGCAGCAGGGAGCAAATGAGCGAAGCCAATCTCACCGTGAGTCCGTCGCCCGAAAGCATAAGATTCAGGGAATCATGGGCTGTTGCACTACGATTAATAGCCGCCTTCCTTGCAGCGGCCTTGGCAACAACGATCTTCTATAAACCTCCGGGATCAGCCGTTGCTGTCGTCTACGACTTGCCGTTTGGCATTCTTGCGTTGGAGCAGATTCAGAAGGGGTGGACCCGCAATTCGGTTCCGGTCTTTGTCCTTGCGGCTCTAGCCATTTTTGCCATTCTGCTGGAACCCAGCGCTCTCAACATGGCGGCAGGCTTCTGCTTCGTCTCGGCAGCGGCTCTGACGAAACGTGGAGCCCTGGCGTCTGATTCATTGCGGATGGCGCGGTATGTGCTGCTGGGAGCACTTGCAGCACCCTTGCGGTTCATGAATGATTGCTGGTCTGCTTCATCCGAAATCAGACGGCTGCGCCCTGCCGTCCGCTTCGGAAATTTCGCGGTTCCACTTGCGGCCACGATCCTATTCGGCGTGCTTCTTATTGCGGCCAATCCGGTTCTTGAAAGCGCGGTGTTATCATTGGACGGCCTGATCTACCGTTGGCTCGGCAATCCGCTCGCGAATCTTTTTTCGGCACAGGTGTTGATCGTCTTTCCCCTTGCCCTTGTATTGTCTTGGTCGGTCTTGCGTTCCCAAGCAGCAGTTGATGTGCATCATGCAACTTTAGCACCTGCGACATGGCATGAAGTGTTCTTCAAGCCGACGGTCATTACTGCAACACTTGCCATTCTCAATTTTATGTTCCTCACCGAGAACGCCCTTGATATTCATCACATCTGGCTCAGGGCCGCACTGCCCGCAGGCATGACCCATGCCGATTATGTGCATCGCGGCTCCTACATGCTGATCGTGACAGTAATCCTGGCGGCCGCCTTCATCATGGTGGCGTTGCGCCCAGGCACCGAAACCAACGCCTCCGGAAGGGTGCGTGGGCTCGTTTATGCATTTGCGGCACAGAATTTCCTTCTCGTTCTGTCATCGGCGCAGCGCACTCTGTCCTACATTGACGCCTATGGGCTCACGGAATGGCGGCTTGCCGGATTGATCTGGATGGGGCTTGTCGCCACAGGAATTGGCCTCACTGTGTGGCGCATTGTGGCCGAACGCGACAACCGCTGGCTCATAAATGCCAATCTGTCCGCGGCAGCGCTTGTAGTCCTCACCTGTGGCCTTGCCGACTTCCGGCCCTTCATTGCCAATTTCAACGTTGACCGGGCGATTGCAAGGCTAGATCCATTGGCCTTCGATGTGTCCTATAATGGCCGCTCCCTTGGCTTTGCGGCGTTACCCGCCCTCAAACGCTACCAGGACCATTTCCGGGCCTCCGCACCTTTTTCTCCCTTCGTTCAGGCAAAAATGGATGAGGTCATGACCATACAGCGGGAACTGCAAGCCTCGTTCGTCGAGACGCAAGGAGACTGGCGGAGTTGGACCTTGCGTTATGCAGGCTGGATGATCCCGCCAATTTGAAATTGATCGAGGAACTGGCGAGATTCATTCCTGAGCGAGTTGCCCTTTCAGTGCTTTCTCAATGAGTGCGCGGGTGTTGGCAATGCCATAGAGCGCCACAAAGGAACCGAAACGGGGGCCGCGTTCTTCGCCCAGCAATACCTGATAGAGCATGTTGAACCAGCCCTGAGCGACACCAACTGTTCCATCTTTTTGGGTCGTGGTGTAGGGCTCGCGCCTTCCCACATCATAGACAATCTTCTGGATTTCTTCCGGCGAAGAACCCTCGGGAAGCTTGCCCAAGGCCTCGGCCAAGTCGGCAAGCGCCTTTGCTTCGCTGTCGTCCGCCAACTTATATTTCTTCGCAGGCTTCACGAAGTCCTGGAAGTAGCGGATGGCAAAACCCACCAGCTTGTCGAGGCGCGGATGGGTTTCAGGCGAAAGCTCCGGCATGTAGCGCTTGAGGAAAGCCCACATCACAGCTTTGTCCTCAGTATTCGCAACCGTCGTCAGATTGAGCAGCAGGGCGAAGGTGACATTGCCCGATTCCGGCTGTGGCGGATGGCCGCCATGAATGTGCCAGACCGGATTCATCAGCTTGTCCTTGGCCTCGGCCTGCTTCGGATAGGCGGCAAGGAACTGTGCATATTCATCAACGGCGCGCGGGATCACATCGAAGTAGAGTTTCTTCGCCTCGCGTGGGCGGTTGTACATGTAGAGCGCCAGGCTTTCTGTGTCGGCGTAGGTCAGCCATTCATCGATGGTGAGGCCGTTGCCCTTGGACTTGGAAATCTTCTGGCCACTCTCATCGAGGAAGAGCTCATAGACATAATGTTCCGGCGCGGGCTTGCCCAAAATTTCACAGATGCGGTCATAGATCGGCGCATTTGTCTGGTGGTCCTTGCCGAACATTTCGAAGTCGACGTCGAGCGCTGCCCAGCGCATGCCGAAGTCCGGCTTCCATTGCAGCTTGGTGCGCCCGCCACGCACATCGAGCGTCACGTCAGCGCCATCCTCACCAGCGAAGGTGATGGTGCCCTGCTTGGCGTTCACATCCTTCATCGGCACATAGAGTACTCGGCCCGAAGTGGGAGAGATCGGCAGGAAAGGCGAATAGGTGGCCTGGCGTTCCTCGCCCAGCGTCGGCAGCATCACCGCCATGATATCATCGTACTTTTCCAGCGCCTTGATCAGCGTGTCATCGAAACGGCCCGAGGTGTAGTAGTCGGTGGCGGAGGCAAATTCGTAGTCGAATTTGTAAGTGTCGAGGAAACGCCGCAGCATGGCATTGTTGTGGTGGCCGAAGCTTTCGTAATTGCCGCCAAAGGGATTGGGCACCTTTGTCAGCGGCATCTGCAGATAGGGTTCCAATGCCTTCCTGTCCGGCACATTCTCCGGAATCTTGCGCATGCCATCCATGTCATCGGAAAAGCAGATAAGGCGGGTCGGCAGGTCGCTCATCAATTCAAAAGACCGGCGCACCATGGTGGTGCGCGCCACCTCGCCGAAAGTACCGATATGAGGCAGGCCGGAAGGTCCATAGCCCGTTTCGAACAGCACGGATTTCTGCCCGCTCTTCTCCACGCGCTTCAGAATCTTGCGCGCCTCTTCAAAGGGCCAGGCCTTGCTTTCAAGCGCGGCAGCGCGAAGGGCGGGAGAAACGGGCATCAAACATTGCTTTCAGATTGAAGTGGCTGGCTCTTTAGGGAGCGTATTCACTGCCGTCAATCTTGAGCGACGATCTGCGCAGCCACCAATGCAAGGGCTATTGCCATTCCAATGATGCCCCACAGCCGCCAGCGCCGCAGCCGGGCCGTTGCCGCGGGAGACCTGCCGATCAGGTAGAGGCTCAAGTTGACTGCAGCAAAAACCAGCAACATGGCCAGACTGGTGAGCTCGGCAAGTTCACGCAAGGGAACGGCCAAGCCCAGAAACAGCACGGCACCTGAGACCAGCAACGTGGCAATGACGGGGGTCTGCCGCGCCACGTGAACGCGGCCCAAGAACTCGGGCAGCAATTGCTCACGTGACATGCCATAGATCACGCGGCTTGCCATGATGATCTGGATAAGGACACCATTGATCATGGCAATGGCCGCCATGGTGGCGATGATTGCGCTGCTGCGCCCCGTCGCACTGGCAAACAATTCGGCAATCGGTGCCTTGCTGGAGGCCAGAGCTTCCCGGTTGGGCATGCTGGCAAAGATCAAGGCCAGCAGGATGTAAAGCGCCATGGAAATGACGAGCGTCAGGATGATGGCGTGGGGCACATTGCGTTCCGCATGCTTGGTTTCCTCGGCCATGTTTTCGATATCTTCAAAACCGATGAAGGCAAAGAAGGCCAGAAAGGCGCCTGCCGCCACGCTTGACCATCCTGCGATGGAAGGTGGCGGGATCAGCAGACGCTGCGCGAAATCACCACCGGTGAGTGCTGGCCATCCGGTGGCGGCAACCAGCAAAAGTGTGCCAACCTCGAGAATGGTGATGACCGCTGCAAAGGCAACACTTTCACGCACACCCATGATGGCAATCAGCGTCAGCAGCACGATGATGCAAACGAAGCTTACGGTTATGGGAATGGGGAGAATCGTTTGCACATATTGGCCGAATGCCAGGGCAATGACCGCCGCCGAAGTGACTGCCACGACAAGGACAAGGTAGCCGGTGATACGCCCCGCCAGTGTCCCCATGCCGAACTTGACGAAGACGGCCTCTCCCGCCGCCTTGGGATAGACGCTGGCGAGCAGCACATAGGAATAGCCGGTAATCCCGGCCACTAGGCCAGCTAGCAGAAAGGCATAGACAATGTGATCGCCGGACATGGTGAAAACTTCGCCGATCAGGGCGAAGATACCGGCCCCGACAGTGACGCCCACACCATAGAAGACAAGCCACGGCAAAGTCAGGCTGCGGCGAAGTTCCTGTCGGGTCATACCGTGCAGCCTAGAGCAGTCCCCAGCTGCGCGGTTTGCTCCAGGTCAAAGCGTTCTTAGGAGGTACCGCCCGCATGCTGTTTCAGAAACGCCACGGTGCGGCCCCAGGCAAGGTCAGCGGCCTCCTTGTTATAGCGGGCTTCATTGGTGTCGTTGTTGAAAGCGTGGTTGGCGCCTTCATATATGTGGATCTCATAGGTCTTGCTCGCGGCCTTCAAGGCAGCCTCATAGTCTGCAATTCCTGCATTGATGCGTTCATCGAGCGAGGCATAGTGCAACAATAGAGATGCCGTAATCTTCGGCACATCCTCCGCCTTGGGCTGGCTGCCGTAATAGGCCACGCCCGCGGCAAGACCCGGATCGGCCACGGCCAGCGCATTCACCTGGCCTCCACCCCAGCAGAAACCCATGGCCCCTGCCTTGCCGGTGGACTGTGGGTGGGCTTTCAGCGCGGCGATGGCCTTCACGGAATAAGCAACCACATCGTCCTTGTTCAGCTTGCCGATCATTTCACGGGCAACTTCGGGGTCTTCGGGTGTGCCGCCCATGAGCGCCAGATAGTCGGCCCCGAAGGCCACGAAGCCTTCCAGCGCCATGCGCCGCGTTACATCCTTGATATGTGGGTTGAGGCCACGGTTTTCGTGGATCACCAACACGGCGGGAAGCTTGCCCGTGGCATTCTTCGGAATGGCAAGCTGGCCCGAGACGCCCGGCGCAATTTCGCCATTCTGGATAACCAGATCAGGCGAGTTTTCCGGCACCGTTTCGGCGTAAGCGTAGTTGTTTTCGAGAACGGGAAGCAGGGCCGATGCTGCCGCAGTTGAGCCCGCCAATATGCTAAGCTTGTCGAGAAAATCCCGCCTGGACATGCCGCCATGAGTATAGCGGTCAAAGAGAGTGATGTATTTCTGGTCCATCCTGTTTCTCCGTTCATTCATGCCCGACTGTTTCACTCTAGCAATGAATCAGGCAAAGGCTTGTTCCCGTGAACATTAATTTTCCGAAAGCTTTCAGCCTTGGCACCGGGGCCGCCATTGATGGCGCGCCGCTTTCGGCCGCTGCTGCATTGAAACGGCTTGCGGCAGAGCCCCATCTGCTCTGCCACCAGGGCTTTCTCATCGCCCGGCTGCAAATTGCCAGCGAAAGGAAGGAGGCAGCGGCATGGGAGCAAAAGCATCTCGATGTGGCTGAGCTTTTTGCCTTTGTATGCCCTGCCCAGAATGCGGTGCCGGCGCCAAGGGGCCTTGCCCGTGCGCTGGGGCTTTCAGCGCGCCATGATGATGAGGCTTTGACGCTTGTTGCGCAGGAATTGCTGCGGCGGCTTGCCAATCCGTTGCAGTCACATTTGCGTGAGACGGCGGAACAGGCCACCTTCCTCGCGCGCGCCAATTGGCCTTGGGCCAAATTCGTGATGCAGGCTTTGCTGCAAGCACGGCCGTCGCTGGATGTGGGCACATTCGCCACGGGTCTCAATGTCTGGGACCGCATCGAGGAATGGGAAGAGCGCGGGCCACCTGCCAAGGGCGATCATCAGTCTGTAAGCGAGGATGAAGCCTTCACTGTGTTGCGTGAGGCACTGAGCGCAGATGCTGAGCCACGGCCGCAGCAACGCGACTATGCGGCGGCGGCGATCCATGGCTTTGGCCCCCGCGAGTCTCCCGCTTTCAACAATATCCTGCTTGCAGAAGCGGGAACGGGTCTCGGCAAGACGCTTGGCTATCTGGCGCCTGCCTGGGTGTGGGCGAAAAAGAACAAGTTGCCGGTGTGGCTCTCCACCTACACGAAGAACCTGCAGCGCCAGCTTGACCAGGAAACTGCACGGCTTGTGCCGGACCCTCAGGAGCGCCTTGGCAAAATCGTGATCCGCAAGGGCCGCGAGAACTATCTCTGCCTTCTCAACATGCAGGAACATATGGGCCGGTTGCAGGCCGCTGGCCCACGCGGTGCGTTGCTTGCCGTGTTGCTCGCACGCTGGGCGCGGGCAACGCGCGACGGCGACTTGATCGGTGGTGATCTGCCGTCGTGGCTCTTCGCGTTGTTTCCGGAAGGTGGCTTCGATGGCCAGATGCGTTTTCCCTCGCCGCAGTCGCTGGGCCTTACGGATAGGCGCGGCGAATGCATCTATGTGGCCTGCCCGCACTATCGCAAATGTTTCATCGAGAAGAGCCAACGGGCGGCGCGCCACGCTTCACTGGTCATCGCCAACCATGCGCTGGTGCTGCACCAAGCTGCGGTGGACCATGCGCTTGGCGTCGCTACGACCGATGAGGAAGAGGCGGCCCCCGGCGGCTTGAAGCGCATTGTCTTTGACGAAGGTCATCATCTCTTCGATGCGGCGGACAGTGCTTTCTCCTCGCATCTGACGGTGCAGGAAACGGCGGAACTACGACGCTGGTTGCGCGGACCAGAGACAGAGCGGCGGCGCGGACGCGGGCTTGCCGACCGGCTGGGTGATCTTGTTTCTGACGAAGACGGCACATCGGCGTTGCTCGACGAGGTGTTGCGCGCCGCCAGTGCTCTCCCCTCACCCGGACATATGCGCCGCATCGAAGAGGGAAAACCCCATGGCAAGGCAGAAGAGTTTTTCACGCTGGTGCGGCAACAGGTCCTGGCCCGGGATGGCGATGACACGGGCTTTGGCCGTGAGACGTCCTGCCTGCCACTCATCGAAGGTTTGGAAGAAGCGGCTTCGGATCTTTCAGCAAAGCTCGCTGCCCTGAAGAAGCCCATGGTGAAACTTGCTTCCGTGCTGGCGCAGAAGCTTGACGATGAGGCGGATGAGCTCAGTTCAAGCGAACGTGGGCGCATCGAAGCACTGTCCCGCTCCCTTAGGCGGCGTGGTGAGCTGATGCTGGGGGCTTGGGTTTCCATGCTGTCGCGGCTTTCAGGTGAGGCCAACCTGTTGCTCGTCGAATGGTTCGAACTCGATCAGGCCTATGGCCGCGAAATCGACGTGGGCATGCATTCGCACTGGCTCGATCCCACGGAGCCCTTGGCGCTTGCCGTGCTGCGGCCTGCCGATGGCGTGATCATTACCTCTGCCACGCTGAAGGACAGGCCGCCGGAACTTCCCGATGACTGGCAAAATGCCGAGATGCGCACGGGTGCCGCCCACCTGCCCTATCCCGTGAAGCGCGCGCAGTTTGCTTCGCCCTTCGACTATCCGAAGCAGGCGCGCGTCATCGTGGTCAATGATGTGGGCCGCGAGAGCATGGACCAGCTCGCAGCGGCTTATCGTGAATTGTTTCTGGCAGCGGGGGGCGGGGCGCTCGGCCTTTTCACCGCCATTTCGCGGCTGCGGGCCGTGCACAAGCGGCTGGCAAAACCCTTGAGTGAAAAAGGCCTGCCGCTTTACGCGCAGCATGTGGATCCGATGGATACGGCAACGCTGGTCGATCTTTTCCGGGCCGAGCGCGATGCCTGCCTTCTCGGCACCGATGCGGTGCGTGACGGCGTCGATGTGCCGGGCGATTCACTCCGCCTCATCGTCATGGACCGGGTGCCATGGGCCACGCCGACAATCCTCGAAACAGCGCGGAAGGAGGCCTTTGGCCCTAAGACCTATGTGGATATGGTGGTGCGGCTTCGCCTGCGTCAGGCCTTCGGACGCCTGATCCGGAGTGAAACGGACCGCGGCTGTTTCGTCATTCTTGATCCGCGCATGGCATCGCGCTTCGGCACGGCGTTCCCAGATGGCGTTGCCATTGAACGGATGGGATTGGTGGAGGCAATTGAGGCGGTAGGCAAATTTTGCAAATCGGATGCGGTTCGCTAGAGTTTCCTCAAGGAGTAAATGATGTCAGGAACGATTTCGACGGAACAGGCCCTCATCTATGTGATGGTGATGATGACGGGCGTTGAGGGCAAGGTGAAGCCGGAGGAGCTGGCGGAGATGGAGCTGCTCCTTCGCACCATGCCCGTCTTCAAGGGTTTTGACCGGGGGCGGCTCGCCACCGTGGCGCAGGAGTGCTCCGACATCCTGCAGGAGAAGGAAGGCTTGCAAACGGTGCTGGGCCTGGTGAAGGACCAATTGCCGGCGCGGCTGCGCGAGACGGCCTATGCGCTCGCCGTCGAGGTGGCGGCGGTCGACTTGGCTGTCGGCAAGGAGGAGTTGCGCTTCCTTGCCATCCTGCGCGATGCGCTGGGACTCGACAAGCTCACCACTGCCGCGCTGGAACGCTCTGCCATCGCCCGTTATCAATCGTTGTGACAGCAAAATTCACGATGCCCCTCACCTTTCAGCACCTCTCATTTGTGGGGAGGGAGAAGAGAAAACAAAGATGAAAAGCCACGATCAATTGCTCGACGCCTATGCCGAGCTCACAGTGAAATCCGGCCTTAATGTCAGGACTGGGCAGCAGGTTTTGATTTCAGCGCCATTGGAAGCGGTGGATCTTGTCCGCCGCATCACATTGCACGCCTATCGCGCTGGTGCGACGCTCGTCACCACGCTCTACGGCGATGAGGCGACAACGCTGATGCGCTTCAAGGAGGGGAGCGATGCGAGCTTCGATGCTGCGCCCACATGGCTCTTCAACGGCATGGCGGAAGCCTTCCGTGATGGAAATTGCGCGCGGCTTGCCATCATCGGTGATGATCCATCGCTCTTGTCCGCCATCGATACTGATATCGTGTCGCGCTCGAACCGGGCGCGCTCAAAAGCCTACAAGCCGGTGATCGAGCTCATCACAGGCTTTGTCACCAACTGGTGCGTCATTTCCTGCGCCACGCCGCAGTTGGCAAAGTCCGTCTTCCCTAAGGATGCGCCCGATGTGGCGCTGGCGAAACTCTGGGCCGCCATCTTCAAATGCACGCGGGCCGACCTTCCCGATCCGGTCAAGGCCTGGGAAGAGCATACGGCCAATCTCCATGCGCGAACGGCGAAGCTCAACGCCAAGCGCTATGCCTCACTCAAATACAAGGGGCCGGGCACGGATTTCACGCTTGGCCTTGTCGATGATCATGTCTGGGCCGGCGGTGCCTCCACGGCGCGCAACGGCATCTTGTGCAATCCCAACATTCCATCCGAGGAAGTCTTCACCATGCCGCACCGGGAGCGAGCCGACGGCATTGTGCGCTCCACCAAGCCGCTCTCCTATCAGGGTGCCATGATCGAAGGCATCGAGGTGCGCTTCGAGAAGGGCCGCATTGTTGAAGGCCGCGCTACAAAGGGAGAGGACGTTTTCAAGAAGATGATTGCGACAGACGACGGCGCGGCGCGGCTTGGCGAAGTGGCGCTGGTGCCGCACTCATCGCCGATCTCGGCTTCAGGCATCGTTTTCAACGAAACGCTCTATGACGAGAATGCCGCCTCGCATATCGCCGTGGGTCAGGCCTATTCGCAGAACATGAAGGATGTGGAGAAGCTCACGGCAGACGAGAAACTCGCGCGCGGCATGAACACCTCGCTCATCCATGTGGACTGGATGATCGGTTCAGGCGAACTCGACATTGACGGCATCACCCGCGACGGCACGGCCGAACCTCTGATGCGCAAGGGAGAATGGGTGGATTAGTATGGGCCGGAACAAGGGATTATGAAGAAAAAGCCTATCGCTTGAAAATAGTCCTTGACACCGCGCGGTGAAAATGCTACTTCTCGCTACATTCCAGAAGTGGGTAAGCACTCCCACCCCTCCCTCCCAGCAATAGTCTTGAGCCCATCACGAAGACGACGTGGGAGAGAAACCTTTTTGGG
>JAIBJH010000054.1 GCA_020029455.1 Hyphomicrobiales bacterium | reverse complement strand
AAGATGGAGCGAATGCCCATAAGCGAAGCGAGGCGTAAGCTGGGGCGGCAATAATCGGTGAAGCAGAAGAAGGTGCCGCCATAGGGAATGACGCCGCCGTGGAGCGCCATGCCATTGAGCGCTGCCGCCATACCATGCTCGCGGATGCCCCAGTGGATATAGCGGCCGGCATAGTTGCCGGCGTTCAGCACTTTCATGTCCTTGGACTTGGTGTTGTTGGAGCCGGTCAAATCCGCCGAGCCGCCGATGGTGTCGAGGATAGCGGCGTTGATGATGTCCAGCGCATTCTGCGAAGAGTTGCGCGTTGCGAGAGCCGGCGGATTGGCAGCGAGCGCTTTCTTGTAGTCGGTGATGGCAGTGGTTAAGGAAGTGGGTAGCTCGCCCGATATGCGGCGGTTGAATTCGGATTTGTGTTCTGAAGAAGCAAGGCGACTTTCCCAATCTTTGCGGGCTGCGGCACCGCGCGCGCCGACCTCTCGCCAGGCGGAGAGAATATCCGCAGGGATTTCGAAGGGCGCGTGGGGCCAATGCAGCTCCTTGCGGGCGAGCGCGATTTCATCAGCACCCAGCGGCGAGCCGTGGGCCTGGTAGGAGTCCTTCTTGTTAGGCGCGCCAAAGCCGATGATGGTCTTGGCGGCGATCAGCACCGGGCGGTCGGAGGTCTGGGCTTCAGTTAGTGCGGCTTCGACCGAATACTGGTTGAGGCCATCGCAGCGGATGGTCTTCCAGCCGGAGGCCTCGAAGCGCTTCTCCTGATCCGTTGAATCGGAGAGAGTGACGCGGCCATCAATGGAGATGTTATTGTTGTCCCAGATGACGATGAGGTTTGAAAGTTTGAGATGCCCGGCAAGGCCAATGGCCTCCTGGCTCACGCCTTCCATCAGGCAACCGTCGCCCGAAATGACGTAGGTCTTGTGATTGACCAACTCGTCACCGAAGACGGAGTTCAAATGGCGTTCGGCCAATGCGAAACCCACTGCATTGGCAAGACCCTGGCCCAATGGCCCGGTGGTGGTCTCGATGCCATCAGCGTGACCGTATTCCGGGTGGCCTGCGGTTTTCGAGCCGAGCTGGCGGAAATTCTTGAGCTGCTCGATGGTCATATCCTTGTAGCCCGTGAGGTGGAGCAGGCTATAGAGCAGCATGGAGGCATGGCCGGCCGAAAGGATGAATCGGTCGCGGTCCGGCCAGTGGGGGGCTGCGGCGTCGAATTTCAGGAATTTCGTGAAGAGCACGGTTGCCACATCGGCAAGCCCCATTGGCGCTCCGGGGTGGCCGGAATTGGCCTTTTGCACCGCATCCATGGCAAGGGCGCGGATGGCATTGGCCATGATGCGGGGAGAAACTGCGGTCATTTCAATTCCTTGTGGTGATGATTGAATATCCATGGGACGGGCCTCCGCGGTCCTGATAACACCGGGCATCCTCCTGTCAAAGGCGCTCAGAAGCCCAATCTGTGGATGACGCGCCCACGCAGTTGACGCAGTTCTTGAGGGCCCAAACGCAACAGTTTGAAGGGGCTTGAGAATTTGGAATCTGTGTTCTAGATAGACCCGTAGGCCAACCATGACAGATGCGAAGAAATTCGAGGCGTCACTGACGCGTTTTGAGAATGCACTCAACATTGTTGAGAAGGCAGTCTCTGACAGGCGCGAAGCAGACAAACGCATGAAAGCGGCGGAGGCGCAGGCGGCGGCGCTCGCATCCGACCGGCAACGCATCGACAAGGAGCTTGAACAAGTGAGAGTCAAAGCCGCTGAACTTGTGGACACGAGCAAACAGGCGGCAGGAAAGATCGATTCAGCAGTCTCCCGCATCCGCGCTGTGCTCTATTCAAACAGCGGGGGCTGAGCATAATGGCCAATGTCGTCGTCACGGTCGCAGGCCGTCCCTACACCATGCAATGCCCCGATGGGGAAGAAGAACACCTCAGGGACCTCGCCAAACTTCTCGATGTGGAAGTCAACCGCATCCGTGAGAGCGTGGGCGCCATCGGTGACATCCGGCAATTGGTGATGGCGGGGCTGATGGTGGCGGACCGGCTCTCGGAAGCCACCAAGAAGCTTGAGGCGTTGGAAGCCGACAATCAGGTACTGCGCGAAAGCCGCAATGTGGCGCAGACACATATCAAGACGCTGGAAGACCGCTTCAGCCAGGCACTCGACATTGCCTCTGAGAAGCTGGAAGAGATTGTGGGCTAGACAAGGTGTTCATCGGACGAACCGTCCAATAACTCTCCATGGGCGCACTTGATGCGCCCACCCGGCGCAAGGAAAAACTGGGTCGGCGGGTCAGGCCCGCCGATGGAGAAAAGGGGTTATGGTACAGTCACGCCTTCGTCTGCAGCAGGTGATATGGGCCGTTTTCCATTTGTACGCTTTGCAATACTAGTCCTGTGGAGCCTCGTGTGTCTGTTCCCGCTCTACTGGATGTTGCTGACGTCGCTTAAGACCGATCCGGATTTCATCAACGGTCCGCGCTACATTCCTTATGTCGATTTTATTCCAGACTTTCGAGCCTGGCGCTTCATCCTGTTCGAGGCGCAGGATGGCTTCTACTGGCGCTTCGCCAATTCCTTCTTCATTGCACTGACGGCGGCGGCGCTGGCGCTCATCTCCGGCACCATGCTGGTCTATGGCGCCACGCGGCTGCCGTCCCAGCATTGGTGGCTTCAAGGCAGGTTCGTCATTCCTGCAATGATCGCAACGCGCATCCTGCCGCCACTCGTTGTGGCGCTACCCATCTATGTGATGGCAAAAGTTTTCGACGTGCTGGACACCAAGGCGCTGCTCATTCTAGTTTATGCGGCGGTTCACGTTCCGGTGGTAGCGTGGCTTTGCTTACCGGTCATCGGGCTCAAGCGCAGTGAGCAAGAGGATGCGGCATTGCTTGAAGGTGCTTCGAACTTCCTGATCTTCCGCTCCATCGTCGTGCCCATGGTGGCGGGAGGACTCTTTGCAATTGGCGCGATTGTTTTCGTGCTGTGCTGGAATGAGTACATCCTTGCCGTTTTCCTTACCTCCGATAACGCCTTGACGCTGCCACCATTCCTCATGGGGCAGATGTCCATCAAAGAGGCGGCGGCGGGCGCTGAATCACACGAGTGGGGCAATTTCTCGGCCGCTACGATTATCATGGTGCTGCCGGTGATGGCGCTCACGGGTGCTGCCCTGACACTGTTCAGAAAGCTGCCGTTTCTCAGGTCCTCGTAATGGGGTAGTAATTGACAAGAGACAGGCTTAGATAGCTCCCGGCGATACTGCGGCTCTCGTGCAGGAACACAATTCCCTGGGGCCTATAAACGATTCTATCGGGAGCTGTCCCTGTTCCGGGCCCTGGCCTGGCGCACACGGCGCCCACCTACGCAAGTAGGGACCCGGGATCGCATGTTGCCCACGGTTTCGCGGGTCGCCACTTCCTTTCCTCAGCCGTTTGCAATGCGGCTCAACCTGCCGTTTAGGCTCGGTTAACTCTGTTTCGTTACGACATGTTCACCACGCGGGCTCTGGCCCGCGCGCCGGGATGTTCTATCCGGCAGCAGCGTTGCTTCTGGGGATGGCTTGTATGTTGGGTGCTATTCTGTTTCATCTTGGGCAAGGGGTCCGCACCGCGGGCCGCTTTCACAAGTTTATTGCCGCCGGCATCGTCATTCTTGCAAGCCTGATCGCGGCGCCAGCCGCGCTGGCAGACACGCTGGACTGGAACACAAGACCTGCCACCAATCTGCGCACCGGCGGCACTGATGCACTGACCTATGGCACGGCGCCGGCCCAGATCACGGTTACGACATCGGGCTCCGCCACCGGAACCTTCGATGGCGCGGGCCCGAATACGCTGGCCATTGAACCCGGCTCCACCTCGAACGGCACGACCGGCTACATCAACTCCACAATCAATGCCACGGTCGATGATGAGAGCACTTATCACACGACCACCATCAATTTCACGGAACCAGTCTACAATGTAAGCGTCATTGTCGGCGACATTGATGGCGGCCCTACCTTCAACATATTCGGCGCGGCCTTCAACGATATCGTGGAATTCCGCGCTGTGGATTCCGGTGGCAGCACCATTCTGCCGACTTCGGGTACGCCTGCCAGCGGCCTCGTCACCTGGAGCGGGGCCACGGGCCGGGCGCTCTCCACGAACCAGAATATCACTGACGGTTCGGGCAATGTCACGGTGACTTTCGCGGGGCCGATCCGGTCCTTCACGGTGCGCCACATCTCGGGCGCCAACAGCACAGTCGCCAATCCGACACAGCAGTTCATCTTCATCGAGACGGTGACCTATACGCGTTCGCCGCTGCTCACGGTGCAGAAGACCTCGCTCAACGGCACGGGCACATTTACTTTCGACCGCAGCAACAGCCTCAACACCGGCACCAACCCGTGGAGCAGCACAACCACATCGACATCTGTGACGACCGTGACGGCGGGTGTTGCGGTGACGGGATCGCCCGGCATTCTCTTTGCCACCAGCACAGCCACGACTTTGACGGAGACGGCGCCTTCAGGCTGGGACATCACGTCCTCGCCCGTGACCTGCACAGATTCCAACTCTGCCGTTTCCGGCAACCCGGCGAGTTTCAGCGCTACTGTCTCCGGGCTTGTGGTGACAGTTGCGGCCGCCAATATCCGCGCTGGCGCCAACATCACTTGCGCCATCACCAACAACAGGCGGCCCATTCTAACGCTGGTCAAGACCGTAACCAATGACAATGGCGGCACGGAAGCGGTGAGCGCTTGGACGCTCACCGGCACTGGCCCAACGACGATATCGGGCGCATCGGGAAGCGCCGCCGTTACGAGCGTGTCGGTGCCGACCGGGACCTATGCACTTTCAGAGTCGGGGCCAACGGGCTACACGGCGGGGGCTTGGTCGTGCACGGCGGGTACGCTGGTTGGCAGCAATCTGACATTGGCCTATGGCCAGACGGCGACCTGCACCATCAACAACAACGACATCTCACCTGTTCTCACGCTGGTAAAGACTGTCACCAACGACAATGGCGGAACGGCGGTTGTCACGGCATGGACGCTCACCGCTACTGGCCCCACGACGATTTCAGGTGTTACTGGCGCGGCCGCCGTCACCAATGCAAACGTGAATGCAGGTACTTACGCGCTGAGTGAATCGGGCGGACCTTCCGGCTATGTGGCGAGCGCTTGGTCCTGCACGGCGGGAACGCTCGTCGGGTCGAATTTGACACTGGCGCCCGGCCAGACTTCAACCTGCACCATTAACAACAATGATATTGCCGCGACCTTGACTCTGGTGAAGGTGATCGACGGCGATGTGACACCATCCGCCGTGCCAAGCTTCACGCTGACGGCGACTGGACCTACGACGATCTCCGATATCACGGGTGCTGTCGCAGTCACCAATGCCACTGTCTCGGCTGGTTCCTACACGCTCTCGGAAAGCGGGCCGGCGGGTTACACTTTCGATGGCTGGAGCTGCACGGCGGGAACGCTTGTGGGCTCGTCGCTCACGCTGCCGCTGGCGACGACTGCGACCTGCACGGTCACAAACTATCGCATCCCGACCTTTGCCGTGCAGAAGATCAGCACAGGCGGGACGGGCGGGCCGTTCTCCTTTGCAGATACGGGCCTGGCAGGAACCTTCAGCGACATCACCACATCATCGGCGGGCGTTGCGACACCTGCCTCGCCAACGCCCCTTGATGCAACATTCGGAACAGCGGTGACGATCACTGAATCCATGAGCCTTGCGTGGATCACGAGCGGCGTCACCTGCAGTGATGCCAATTCCGCCAATACCGGCAATACGAATCCGGTTGCGACTTCTGCGACGGGCTCCGTCTCCATTGCGGCGGCGGCCAACCGCAAGGGCGCCATCATCACCTGCGTTTTTACCAATGCAGCCGCAACGCCTTCACTTGCCATGACCAAGACGCCCAATCTTGCGAGCGTCAATGCGGCGGGGCAGACGATCACCTATTCGATTTTGGTGAGCAATGCTGGCAACACCACGCTGGGGCCGATCACGGTATCCGATGGACTGGGCAGCGTGACATGTCCTTCAAGCGGCGGCACGACTGTGACATCGCTTGCGGTGGGCGGTAACGAAACCTGCAGTTTCTCCTATGTGGTTCCGCAGTCGGTGCTGGATAACAATGGTGGTGGCGATGGCGACATCGACAACACGGCCTCGTCCTCCGCCACCTACAATGGCTCGCCGGTCAACGGCAGTGCCAGTGCCACGGTCGCGCTCGTCATCGCGCCGGGATTAGTCATCGACAAGAGCGCCAGCACGGCGGGACCTGTGAATGCCAATGACAACTACACTTACACATTCAGGGTGAGGAACACGGGCAATGTGACGATCACGGGCATTGCCGTGAATGACATCTTCAGCGGCTATGGCGTGCCGCCGGTGCCGAGCAGTGAAGCGATGTTTGCCGATGCGGCTCCGCTGGGAGATTCGACCGACAGCATTGCCAATGGTTCATGGGATTCGCTCGCACCCGGAGACGAGATCGAGTTCACCGCCGGCTACACCGTTGTCCAGGGCGATATCGACAATCCATAAGTCGCTCTCGCGCTCCGCAATCTCATTCAATCAGTACGCGCAGTAATTGAAAGCAGGTCAGGCTTGCTCAACTCGGCATTGCATGAATTTTGCGTGGCTATAGCTTTGGCGCCACGACAGAGGGCGATTCGTTGTCTATCGCGGCTTCAACCCGATACCGGCAGCTTTTGCTTGTGGTGGCGTCGGCTTTCCTTGTTTTGGCCCATGCAGTTTGGCAACCGCTGTTGGCACAAACGGCGACGGTGACTGCGACCACCGGCCAATCCTGCGCGGGCACACGCTTCGGTGATGACCTCAATTGCACGGCCAATGATTTCACAACATCGTTGACTTTCACCCAGGCATCCGCCGGTGCGATCAGCAGCTGCATTGCGGGCGCAACCATCCAGGTTGACATCATCGGCTCGATCACCTCCGGCAATGCCTCACGCTATGACACAGGCTATTTCTTCGGCGAGAGCGGCAACAATCCCGAACTCAACAATGCGCTGTCGTCCTGCTCGATTGGCATGTTTCCCACGACACCCACGCCGTTCTACACGGCGGACAGTGACAGTTGCGGCGAAATCAATTCTTCCAGCACGGTGACCTTGCAGGTCAATGACGTCAACCTCTTGTGCCAGCCCCAGCCCGGTACATCGACGCTTGGCCTTCCCTATCTCCTGAGCTTCAGCAACAACGTGAACGGTAATTCGTGTACGGTCGGCAACATCGTTCCCAACACGAAGTCCAAATGCAAATCCTCTGCCGGGGATTCCGGCATTGTCAATGGCGTCGGCGTTGTCAGCGGGATCACGGTCAATGGTCATGTCACCATCACCGAGCAGACCATTCCTGATGGCGAGCCCGGCACCTCTTCCTTCACCACATCGGCAAGCGGAGGGGCAACGGTTACACCTTCGAGCGCAAATCTCTCCGACAATGAAAGCCAGATGTTCCAGGTGCCGCTTGATAGCGCGGGTGGCAACCGGACGCTTACCATCACGGAGGCAGCCCTGAGTGGCTGGGACAGCACCGCCAGCATTACCTGCACCACGCCATCGGGAGGATCGGCATCATCCTATGTCACTGTCGACAACGCGGCGCGGACGATCGCCGCGACACTGAATGTTACGAACTATGGCGCGTTGTGCACCGTCACCAACAGCAAGACACCGGTTGTGAAAGTGCAGAAGATCACCACGGGCGGGGTTGGCGGGCCGTTCACCTTTACAGACACAGGGATAACCGGCGACTTCAGCGATATCACCACAACCAGCGCCGGAGTGGCGACGCCTGCTTCACCAACAGCCCTTGAAGCGATTGCCGGAACCTTGTTGACGATCACCGAAGGATTGAGCGTTGGCTGGGTGACAGGTGGTGTTACCTGCAGCGATGACAATGCCGCCATTACCGGCAATACGAATCCGGTTGCAGTATCGGCCATTGGATCTGTCACCGTTCCAGCGGCGGCAAACCGAGAGGGTGCCGTCATCGCTTGTGTGTTTACAAATGCCGCCGTGGTTGCCGGGCCTTCGCTATCGATGACTAAGACGCCCAGCGTTGTGAGCGTCAATGCAGCGGGACAGACAGTTGTGTATTCCATACAGGTCAACAATACCGGCGGCACAGTGTTGGGGCCGATTGCTGTCAGCGATACGCTTGGCACAGTGATCTGTCCTTCGAGCGGAGGAAGTTCGATCATCCTGCTCGCTTCCAGCGCAAGTGAAACCTGCAGCTTTTCCTATGTGGTTCCGCAAGCGGTGCTAGATAACAATGGCGGCGGCGATGGCGACATCGACAATACGGCCTCATCTTCGGCGACCTTTGGTGGATCGCCCGTGACCAGCAGTGCCAGCGCCACTGTGGCGCTGGTGGTTGCGCCGGGGCTCACCATCAACAAGGAAGCGAACTCGGCAGGTCCCGTGAGCGCCGGTGACACCATCACCTATACATTCCGGGTGAGGAACACAGGCAACGTGACGATTACGGGCGTTGGAGTGAATGACACGTTCAACGGCTATGGCTTGCCGCCCATGCCAGGAGGCGAGACAATGTTTGCTGATGCGGCGCCCCTGGGGGATTCAGCCGATGCGATGGCCGATGGTTTTTGGGACGCACTCGCCCCCGGTGACGAGATTGAGTTCACAGCGAGCTACACAGTCGTGCAGGGCGATATCGACAATCCTTAGGTCGTAGTTGGATGGACAGGGCACGGCCTGCTCGCTAAGGCGTTGGCATGGATACGGCCCTTCTGGAGATGAAAGCGCAGACGCGCAAGGATGCTGCGAAAGCGCGCCGCAATGCCCATGAGGCAGTGAAGAATGAAGCACCGCTGCTGCTTGCATCTCATCTCTTTCCGGTGACGCCAAAGGCCAGTGCTTCCATAGTTTCAGCCTTCTTTCCCTATCAGAGCGAGATCGATACGAGACCGCTGCTCGGCAAGCTGGCGGGCGAGGGGTGGACCACGTGCCTGCCGATCGTAATTGCGCTCGGGCAACCGCTTATGTTCCGGCGCTGGATGCCGGGCGAGCCCACCGTTCCGGGCGTCTGGAATATTCCGCGGCCCACCGATGCGGCAGGGGAAGTGGAACCCGATGTGCTGATGGTGCCGATGCTGGCCTTTGACCGAAGGGGCTATCGTTTGGGCTATGGCGGCGGCTTTTATGACCGCACGCTGGAAACGCTGCGGAAGAAGAAAGACATCGTGGCGATCGGTGTTGCCTATGCGGCGCAGGAAATGAGCAGCGTTCCCCATGGCGCTCATGACCAGACACTGGATTTCATCATGACAGAGAAAGGCGTCATCGCGTGCGGCTGATTTTTCTGGGCGATGTTGTTGGCAAAACCGGGCGGGATGCTATTGCTCGGCACTTGCCTCCAATGCGCGAGCGCTATCGGCCTGATGTGGTTGTGGTGAATGGCGAGAACGCGGCGCATGGCTTCGGCATCACCGAAGAGATCTATCTGGGCCTTCGTGAGGTGGGAGCCGATGTGGTGACGCTGGGCAATCATGCCTTCGATCAGCGGGAGGCGTTGGTGTTCATTGAAAGAGAGGAGCGGCTGCTCAGGCCGGTCAACTGGCCGGGGTCTTGTCCGGGGCGCGGGGCGACGCTTGTCGATACTGCAAACGGGCGACGCGTGCTGGTGATCAATGCCATGGGCCGGGTGATGGTGGAGCCGATGCTGGATGATCCATTTCCCGCCGTGGAGCGTGAGATCGAGACTTGCAAGCTTGGCCGGGACTGCGATGCCATCCTCCTTGATTTCCACGGCGAGGCAAGTTCCGAGAAAATGGCGATGGGGCACTTCTGCGACGGGCGTGTTTCGCTTGTCGTCGGCACGCACACACACACGCCGACTGCCGATCACATGATCCTTCCCGGCGGTTCTGGCTACATGACGGATGCGGGCATGACGGGCGATTATGACTCGGTCATCGGCATGGACAAGGCGGAGCCGTTGCAGCGCTTCTTGCGCAAGCTCCCCATCGAACGCATGCGGCCTGGCGAGGGCGAGGCGACAGTGTGTGGTGTTGCCGTCGAGACAGATGATGCCACTGGGCTTGCGATGAAGATTGCACCCATCCGCGTGGGCGGCAGGCTGTCACAAGTGGATGTGCCGTTCTGGTAAGAGAGTAGCGCTGTATCGTCAAATCACTCTAACTCTCCATGGACCGGCTTGATCGGCCCCACCCAGCGCAAGAAAAGACTGGGTCGGCGGGTCAAGCCCGCCGATGGAGAGAATTATGCTTTACGAACACTATTTCCGGCGCACGAAAGCGGGAAGGGGCGTTGCCACCTCGATGTCCGCGGCGTCTTTCAACTTGTGCAGAAGTTGCGCGGCGCGGGAAAGGCGGGCGTTGGCTTCCTCGGTCTGGCGGTTGAGTTCGGCGATGCCGGCACGCTCAAATTCGCGGGCGGCCGCCGCGCTGGTGTCGGCAAGAGTTGAGATTGAAGCAAAGAGACGTCCGGGAGGTGCTGCTTCCGCCAAGGGCCTAACCTTTCTCAGGGCAGTAGCAGCCGCAATGCCTACGACTTCGCCGCCGAAGGTGAAACTTTCGATTGCCGGTTTTGCTGCCGCCGTCATGGTACACACTCCACACACAAACTGAACACCGCTTCATGGTGAAGGAGCACTGTTAATACGGAGTTAAATCCAGTGCTTGTCCGGAGTTGCGAGGGGTGGCTATAAGCCCGCAACTTTGCAATTGGGTGACATCATGGCGGGCCATTCGCAGTTCAAGAACATCATGCACCGGAAGGGCAGGCAGGATGCCCAAAGAGCGAAGCTTTTTTCCAAGCTTTCCCGCGAGATCACCGTGGCGGCCAAGGTGGGGCTTCCGGACCCCGATGCCAATGCCAGGCTCCGCCTTGCCATCCAGAATGCGCGCGCCGAAAACCTGCCCAAGGACAATATTGAGCGCGCCATCAAGAAGGCGATGGGCGGCGATGCCGCGAACTATGAGGCGGTGCGTTATGAGGGCTACGGGCCGGGCGGCGTTGCGGTGATTGTCGAGGCCTTGACTGACAATAGGTCGCGCACTGCGCCGGTGATGCGTTCGCTCTTTGCCAAATATGGTGGCAATCTGGGAGAGACCGGCTCTGTCTCCTTCATGTTCAACCGGGTGGGCGAGATCATCTATCCCAAGGCCAAGGCTTCCGCCGATGCTATGCTGGAGGCAGCCATCGAAGCGGGTGCCGATGATGTGACAAGCGATGAGGCGCATGTCGTCACCTGTGCCTTCGAGAGCATCGGCGAAGTTTCTCACGTGCTGGCACAGAAGTTTGGCGAGGCGGAATCGGTGAAGGTCGTCTGGAAACCCAACATGATGACGGCGCTCGATGCCGAAAAGGCGGAGAGCCTGCTCAAGCTCGTGGAAGCGCTGGACGAGGATGATGATGTGCAGACGGTTTTCAGCAATGCCGACATTGCCGAGGATGTGCTAGCGAAGCTGCATGCGGCGTGATGGCAGCCGATGGCCAGACACCAACTCAATCCAACATATTTCTACAACACGATAGGCGCCCACGCGCCCGCTTTGACTGTCGACAGCGGCGATACGGTGATTGCGCGGACGCTGGATGCCCACGGCTTTGATGGCGAGGGCCAGCAGCTTGGCCATGATCCAAACCCGATGACTGGGCCGATTGCGGTTGCGGGAGCGGAGCCGGGTGATGTGCTGGCGGTTGAGATCAAGCGCATCTCGCCGGTGTGTTCGACAGGTTGGACGCGCTCGGGCCTTGCCTGGAATGTGGTGGACCCCGCACTGGTGCGTGAGATGCCGCCGCGCGACAAAATCATCTGGGCCGTTGACCGCAACAAGGGCGAGGCTTCACTTGCGGAGCCCACTTCCGCGCTGAAAAACTGGTCCATGGCGCTGGACCCGATGATCGGTTGCTTTGGCGTGGCGCCTGCAGATGGCGAGGCGATTTCAACGGCAACCTGCGGGCCTTATGGCGGCAACATGGACTATCGCCTGTTCCGTGCCGGAACGACTGCCTATTTTCCGGTGAGCATTGCGGGCGCGCTGTTCTTTCTCGGTGATGCCCATGCACTACAGGGCGACGGCGAGATTGCCGGAACGGGCATCGAAATTCCTGCCGAGATCGAGGTCGAATTGCGATTGATCAAGGGGCAGACAATTGCCTGGCCGCGTGGCGAGACCGATGAGTTCATCTTTACGGTGGGTAACGCACGGCCGCTGGAACAAGCGC
>JAIBJH010000253.1 GCA_020029455.1 Hyphomicrobiales bacterium | reverse complement strand
CCTTCATTGGCATCGAAAAGAATGAGGGGATGGAGATTGCCGTCACCTGCATGGAAAACATTGGCGACGCGCAGCTCATGTTTCTTTGAAAGTTTTGCCATGCCGCGCAGCACTTCCGGCAGTTTCTTGCGGGGGATGGTGCCGTCCATGCAGATGTAGTCGGGCGAGATGCGGCCCACGGCGGGAAAGGCGGCTTTGCGGCCCGCCCAGAAAAGCAAGCGCTCTTCTTCGCTTTGCGAAATGCGCAAGGTGGAAGACTTGTTCCGCTTTGCGATAGCGGCGACACGCTCAACCAGCGCATCAACTTCAGCAGGAGGGCCATCGAGTTCGATGATGAGCAAGGCTTCCACATTGCGCGGGTATCCTGCCTTCACGAAATCCTCAGCCGCATGAATGGCGGGCCTGTCCATCATCTCCATGCCGCCGGGGATGATGCCTGCCGAGATGATGTCGGCCACGCATTGGCCTGCCGTTTCACTTGAGGGAAAGCCCACAAGAAGCGCGCGCGCCGTTTCCGGTTTCTGCAGAATGCGCACGGTGACTTCCGTGACGACACCAAGCAATCCTTCCGAGCCGGTGATCAGGCCCATAAGGTCATAGCCTTCGCTGTCGAGGTGCTTGCCGCCGAGCCTCACCACCTCGCCGCCCGGCAGTGCGCATTCAAAGCCAATCACATTGTTGGCGGTGAGGCCATATTTCAGGCAATGCACGCCGCCGGAATTTTCCGCCACATTGCCGCCGATGGTGCAGGCGATCTGCGAGGAGGGATCGGGGGCGTAGTAGAAGCCCTTATGCTCGACGGCCTTGGTGATGGCTAGATTGGTGACGCCCGGCTGCACCACAGCGCAGCGGTTGTCATAGTCGATGTCGAGGATGCGGTTGAATTTGCCGAGCCCCAGCAAGATGCCGTCAGCTAGCGGTAGCGCTCCGCCTGAAAGAGAGGTGCCGGCGCCACGCGGCACAACCCGGATGCCTTGCGCGTCAGTGTATTTCAGGATGGCGGAAACCTGCGCCGTTGTTTCCGGCAGCACCACCAGCATGGGCGGCTGGCGATAGGCGGAAAGCCCGTCCGATTCATAAGCCGCAAGCTCGCGCGCGGCATCGATCACGCTTTCCGCAGGAACGATCTCACGCAATGCCTTTGCGATCTCGCCTCGCCGGGCCAGCACGGCTTTGTCCGGCTGGGGCATGACGATCATGGTTCAGCCGTTGATCGAGAGATAGGCCGAATAGAGCGAGGTGCAACCGCAGATGAAGAGCCTGTTGCGCACAGGACCGCCAAAGCAGACATTGGCGACGAGTTCAGGAATCTTGATCTTGCCGATCAAATCGCCGCCCGGCGTGTAACAATGCACGCCATCGCCGGCACTGGTCCAGATGCGGCCGTCCTTATCGACGCGGAAGCCGTCAAACAGTCCTGCCGTGCAATCGGCAAAGACCTTGGAGGCGCCCAGCGATTTGCCATCGGCATTGACCTTGAAGGCGCGGATATGTTTCGGACCCTTGGGATCGTGCGAAATGCCGGTGTCGGCGATGTAGAGAATGCTTTCATCGGGTGAGAAAGCGAGGCCGTTGGGCTTTACGAAGTCGTCGGCCACGACCCTTACATCGCCTGTCGTGCCATCGATGCGATAGACATTGCAGGCGCCTATTTCACTCTCCGACTTCTTGCCCTCATAGTCGAACATGATGCCGTAGGTGGGATCGGTGAACCAGATGGAGCCGTCGGATTTCACCACCACGTCATTGGGTGAGTTGAGGCGCATGCCATTGTAGCGGTCAGCGAGAATGGTGATCGAGCCGTCGTGCTCGGTGCGGGTGACACGGCGGCCGAGATGCTCGCAAGTGACGAGCCTTCCCTGCCCATCATTGGTGTTGCCGTTGGAGTTGTTGGAAGGCTGGCGGAAAACGGCCATGTGGCCGGAACATTCGTCAAAGCGCATCATGCGGTTGTTGGGAATATCGGAAAAAATGAGATAGCGGCCGCCGCCGAACCAGGCCGGGCCTTCAGCCCAGCGCGCCCCCGTCCACAGCCGCTCCACCCGGCCATGGCCGGTCAAGAGACGATTAAATGATGGATCAAGGGCCTCGAAGCCTGTGCCTTCCGGCTCGCCATAGTACATGCAGCAGTCCTTTCTTTTCCCGGACTGTCACATATTTCCCGGTGAAGGTCACGTCCAGAGCAATTCTTTTCGGCCACGTGAACCGACGTGGCCGGAAAGCGCGCCAAGTTTTTTAAAATTCTGCCTGAGAGGCCATGCGGGCGTGGGGCCTCGCCCTCAATGTCGTTGAAAGCCGCCAGCCGGCGTGGGCGAGCAGCGTTGATACGACAACGGTGCCGCCGACAACCACGGCCCAGCTGGGCTTTTCGCCAAAGATCACCCAGACCCAGACAGGCGCCAGGAGCGTTTCCAGAAGGAAGAACATGCTCACATCCGCCGAGGGCAGAAATCGCGGGGCATTGGCAATCAGGGTCGAAGCCAGGGGAATGACCACAAGGCCATTGAGGGCAAGCCAGACCCAGCCACTTGCGCCAAGCGTCATCTGCGAGGAGAGGTGCGAGAGATCAATAGGCATGATGAAATAGGCAAAGATGGCAGAGGCGAGGCTGCCGAGGGCAAGGCTCGTTGCAACATTCTTCTTGCTGGCCCTGATGATGGTGAAGGCGGCGGCGGTGCAACAGGCGCAGACCAGCGCCATGAGGTCGCCGATGACATTGCCAAAACGCAGGCTGTCCCAGACGATGACGCCGACGCCTTCAAGGGCGAAGATGGTCGCGGCCCAGGTAACGAGATGCACCGGCTCCTTGATGAAGATGCGTGAGAAGACCGCGGTGAGAAGCGGCACCAGTGCAATGATGAAGGCGACGTTCGCAGTTGTCGTGATGGTGTTGGCGCTGATGAGCGCGACATTGGCCATGGCGTTGGTGACCATGACGGCAAGGCCCGCCCAGCCGGCGAGGTATGGAATCTTCACTACCGACCTGGCGTTGACGATGAACCAGACAATGGTGATGGACAGGAACAGAAAAATGCCGCGGACAAAAATGAGCGTGCCCTTGTCGCTGCCCGCCATGCGCAGCAGCGGCAAATCCAGCGTGAAAAGCAAGCCTCCGATTGCTGCAATGAGCAGTCCGAAGCGTACAGAATTACGTGGCAGCATGATCCGCACTCATGCTCCCTGCCGGTGATGACGATTGCAAGCAATGGCCTCCTTGCAACGAGAAATGGACCCAGCCCCGTTGATAAGGAGGTAAAATTGCAAAGACAAGTCTATTCAACTTAAAATGGAGTCTCGCTGCCCGGATCAGCATTTTTCCCCTTTTCTATCAAATAGTTGATTGTTAACTTATGCCGTGGCTCCGTAAAACCAATGCCCGTAGGGGTTAATGCCCCGCAATAAACAGGCTCGCTTTTGATACATCAAGTTTTCTTGCGGGAAACATAACAGGCGCGCGCCTATCCCTTCGGCAAGTCTTCGGGGCGCGGCATGGAAATGATGTTGTAGCCGGAATCGACATAGTGGATTTCGCCGGTGACACCGCCCGATAGTGGCGAGAGCAGATAAAGTCCGGCACCGCCAACTTCTTCCAATGTCACGGTGCGGCGCAGTGGCGCATGGGCCTGCTGATAGTTGAACATGGCGCGGGCATCGCCGATGCCGGCGCCGGCGAGTGTTCGCATGGGGCCCGCCGAAATGGCGTTCACACGGATGCCCTGCGGGCCATAGTCGGCAGCGAGATAGCGCACCGATGATTCAAGCGCCGCCTTGGCGACACCCATGACATTGTAATTGGGCATGGCGCGCATCGAGCCGCCATAGGTGAGGGTGACAAGCGCGCCACCATCGGGCATCAGGCTAGCTGCGCGCTTGGTGATCTCGGTGAAGGAGAAACATGAGATCACCATGCTGCGGATGAAATTGTCCCGCGTGGTGTCGGCATATTTGCCCTTGAG
>JAIBJH010000252.1 GCA_020029455.1 Hyphomicrobiales bacterium | reverse complement strand
TGCAGACGCCTTATGGCGATTCAGGCCGCACTACCTTCTTCATCAAGTCGGAGGCTGACTGGACCAAGAATGCCGAGCATCTGGTCGACGAACAGTTGAAGGTGATGCGACACATCAATCATCTGCCGGGCACCGTGGAAGCGGTGGCCACGCGCCACGGCACATTGGTAGGGCCGCTGCAGACCGATATTACAGGCTTTGGGGAGGTGACGCCCTATAAGGGCGGCTGGTGCGGCAATGACGTGTTCCACGATGGCCTTGAGAAGGAGCGCAGGAACGTGCAGCGCATGGCGCAGAAGCTGGGCGACAGGCTTTACAAGGCTGGCTATCGCGGTGCCTTCTGCATGGATTTTCTCGTCGATACGGATACGCGCGAGGTTTATCTGGGCGAGATCAATCCGCGCGTCTCGGGCGCTTCGCCCATGACCAATCTCATTTCTTCCACCTATGGCGGCTGCCCCATCTACATGTTCCATCTTCTGGAGTTCATGGATGTGGATTGGGAGGTTGATCTCGCCAAGGTGCAGCAGCGCTGGAGCGAGTTCGACAATTGGAGCCAGCTCATCCTCAAATATCCGGTGGACCAGGTTGAGATGATCACCAAAGCGCCGGCCTCCGGCATCTGGCGCATGGATGACAAGGGCAATATCAAGCTCACGCGCAAGTCGATCGACTGGTTCCTGGTGTCGGGCGAGGAGGAGGCGTTTTATTTGCGCGTCTATACGGCGGGCGATTACCGCTATCACGGCGCCGACATGGGGATCATCGTCTCGCGCGGCCGTTTCCAGACTGATGACCGCAAGCTCACCGACCGCGCCAAGGCCTGGGTTGCGGCGATCCACCGCGAGTTTTCGGCAATCCCTGTGACTGGATTATCCGTGCCTGTGCCGCCGCCGGCACATGATGCGAACAAGATGTTTTGAGGATGCCTGACATGACCAACGCCATTCATCGCCTCGCTGTCAGCCAGATGGCTGTTGCTGTTCAAAACATGCGAGCTGTCATGGACAAGGCCGCGAAACATGCGGGTGAGAATGGTTTTGATACGGCAACGTTGCTGCAGGCGCGGCTCTATCCCAACATGTTCAACCTGCTGCAGCAACTGCAGTATGTCTGCTATGTCGCGGTTGACCTCGCGCAGCATTTTTCAAGCACGGCAGCACCGCGTGTTGGCTACGATGAAGAGAGTTGGGAAGAACTCGTCGAAAGCCTTGGGACGACTGCTTCCTATCTCGGTGCGATCAGCGAAGCAGATGTGGAGAAGAACGCAGGCAAGGAAGTTCCCACCTTCATGGACGATACGGTCAAGATGAATGTGGTGGACTATGCGGCGCGCGTGTCACTGCCGGACTTCTATTTCCACATGGCGATTGCCTATGCGATCCTGCGCCATAATGGCGTGCCGCTGGGGAAGTCGGATTTTCTGGGGAAGTTGGGTGACTGATCTCTCCTCGCTCACTTGCGGGAGAGGTGTCATGAGCGCAGTGAGTGACGGAGAGGGCCCTCTTCGGCCCGCCTTGCGGCGGTCCACCTCCCCGTAAACGGGGAGGAGAATAGTCAGGCAATAAAGCTTCGGCGAACGGGAAGTGTCTTGACGTTGGCGGGCGGTGCGCCATCGGCTCTGCGGGGCGTGGCGATTGCGCCCAGCCCATCAAGATAGCTCGTGTCGAAGCCCGGCTGGTAAACGGGAAACTGTGTTGGCCGGTCGCGGAAGCTCTTGGCCATTTGCCCCAAGCCTCTGATGCCGCGTTCGCGCGAGCGGCGCACCTGCTCGAAATCGACTTCAATGGGGATGATCTGTTCGGAATTATCGCCCTGATAAAGGGCGTGGCCGGCAGGATCGAAAACGCAGGAGCGGCCATTGCCGCCGGCACCCAGGCCGTTCACGTCAAAAACATAGGCCTGCATCATGGAGGAGGTGGCGTGGCTGATGGCGATGTCGACATCGCGGTCTATCGTATGGGTCATCACCGGGTGGAGGATCACTTCCGCGCCCATGGCGGTCACCTGGCGCGAGGTTTCGGGGAACCAGATGTCATAGCAATTGAGAATGCCAAAGCGGCCGGCCTCAGGCACGTCGAAAACGCAGAATTCGGTGCCGGGCTGCACGCCCTGTTCCAGCGGCACGAAGGGGAACATCTTGCGGTAGCGGGCCACCACTTCGCCTTCAGGGTTGATGACGGAGGTGGTGTTGTAGATGCCGCCGTCGCGGCGCTCATACATGGAGCCGTTGATGAGCCAGATGCGATGGTACCGCGCCATATCCTGGAAGGCGGCTTCCGCCGTGCCCGGCAGCGGTTGGGCATGCTGGAGGAGGGGGCCGTAGACGGCCAGTTCCGAGAACAGCACCATCTGCACCCAGGGATAAAGGTGCATGGTGAGATCCACGCGATGACGCATGGCATCGATATTCGAGCCATGGGCGAGGTTCATCTGGATGCCGGCGATGGCAAAAGGCCGCATGCTGGTTGTTGCCCGCAAAGGTTGCGAGGTCCTGTTGATCGAAGTGGCAGTTTAGCCTGCCACCCTTAGCAAATGCAAACAGCGCCAGATGCTGTTCTGGCGCTGTATTAACTCTTTGATAATAGAGGAACTTACGCCGCTTCGTCGGCGGCTGCGTCCTCGGCCTTGTCGCTGGTGGCACCGCGCTTGGCATTGCGGGCCAGATAGTCTTCCAGTTCCTTGACGCACTGATCCTCGTCCACCTTGCGCACTGCAGCAAGCTCGCGGGCGAAGCGGGCCAAGGCCTGCTCGAAGAGCTGGCGTTCGGAATAGGACTGCTCGGGCTGGCGCTCGGAGCGGTAAAGGTCGCGGATCACCTCGGCCACGGAAATCATGTCGCCGGAGTTGATCTTGGCGTCATATTCTTGGGCGCGGCGTGACCACATGGTGCGCTTGATACGGGCGCGGCCACGGATCACCTTCATGGCGGCCTCGATCATGGAACGGTCGGCAAGCTGGCGCATGCCCTTCTGCTCGGCACGGTTCGTCGGCACCTTGAGACGGAGCTTTTCCTTTTCGAAATCAACGATATAGAGCTCAAGCTTGATGCCTGCGATCTCCTGCTCCTCGATGTTGGAGATCTTCCCAACGCCATGGGCAGGATAGACCACGAGCTCGCCCACCTTGAAGGATGGCTTCTTGGGAACAGGTGCCGGCGCTACAGCGGGCTTTGCTGCAGCGGGTGCTGTTCCGGCCACAGGCTTCAGGACAGGCGCGGGTTTGGCGTGAGCCACCGGCTTATGTGCAATAGCCGGCTTGTGAACGGGTTTGGCATGCACCACTGGCTTGTGGAGTGGCTTGGCGTGAGCCTTGGCAACTACCTTGTTGGCGGGCTTGGCGTGCGACTTGACAGCGGACTTCTTCACAGGCTTGGGATGTGCCTTGGCGGCGTGGGCCACCTTCTTCTTGGCCACAGGCTTTGCAGCGGGCTTCTTTTTAGCTGGTTTGGACTTTACCATGATTTTGCCTTACCCTTTACTTTCAATCTGTTAGCCGCAATCTCAGGGGCTCTTCGCAGACGCAAAAAAACCGAGCCAAAAGCCCGGGACGCCAAGTGACCCCTTTTCGATACATGGGGGCACCCTAGCACATTTTTAAGGAAATTTAAAGGGGAAGCCGTCCGTACACGGCGCATTGCTGCCCCGTGCGCAGGAATTTGGTTAACAAGTCCCTGTTTTCAATCCCCCTCGCCGGGATTGGGGGAGAAGAGAGCGAGCTTGTCCGGCTTGCCGTCAAACTCCTTGGCGTCCGGGGGTGCATCTCGCTTCACCGTGATATTTGGCCATTTCGGCGCGTATTCGGTGTTGAGTTCAAGCCATTTTTCAAGGCCGGGTTCAGTGTCGGGCTTGATGGCCTCAGCCGGGCATTCGGGTTCGCAGACGCCGCAGTCGATACACTCGTCGGGGTGGATCACCAGCATGTTCTCGCCTTCGTAGAAGCAGTCCACGGGGCAGACTTCCACGCAGTC
>JAIBJH010000251.1 GCA_020029455.1 Hyphomicrobiales bacterium | reverse complement strand
CCACCATGGCGTCATCAAAGCCGATCAGCACCAGGGCTACCGCGCCGCCGTGGCCTTCCACCACGGCATTGGTTGCAAGTGTGGTCGAGACTGAAACAAGGGAAATGTCTGAAGGCCTAACCGTGCCGTTCATGGCGTCGACGGCTCGCGCCATGGCCTCGCCAACGCCGAGCGCAAGATCACCCTTGGTGGTGAGCGCCTTTGCCGAAGACAAGATCCTGTGCTGCTGCCGGTCAATGACGACGGCATCAGTATATGTGCCGCCCGTATCAATGCCGATGATGTAGGATTTCGAAGCCATAGCGAAAGGGCATGGCAACAGCGCCCGCAAAGATCAAGCGCCAGATGACGGGTGCGTTCAGCCCGCGTCGAGCTTCTTCATGTTCGCTACGATTTCGGCGATGGAGCCCTCGACCCCTGCCCTGTCAGCCCTGAGCTTGATGATCTGCAGCTTGGCCTGAATGAGCGGCGGTTCGAACTCCGGGTTCTTGACGCTGTCCAGCATCGCTGCGAGTTTCTCCGCTTTCGCAATGGCGGCCTCGAGGCTGCGCTGCTGTTCCGAAAGACCGGAGATTGCCTTTTCGTGGGCGCGGCGCAGCACCGCCACCTGCCAGAGAGTGCCGCCCTCCTCGCCGATGGCCCTGAGCTTTGCTTCCTTCGCCGCCTGCTCGTGGGCATAGCGGCCCGGCGCCAAGGCCCCAAGCTTCAGGGAAAAACTGATCTTGCCAGTGAAAGCATCACTCGTCGTCTCAATTCCGTCCGTCGTCACGTCATCGTTCCAGCCGGCGGAAAGAGACACATCCATGGCATCGAGCGTGCGCATGCGGCTGCCGAGATCTTCAAGGTCGCTTTCGGCGCGCAAGAGTTCCGCGCCATAGAGTTTGGCGTTGCCCGATGCGCCAAGGCTGTCTTCCAGCCTGCGATCCGCTTGCGACTTTGCGGCGCTGCCATCGGCAAGGATCTGATCGGCCAGCACTTCGATAGCGGTTGCCGTTTCCTGGTCTGCAAGGCCATCCTCCATGGACTTCTGCGCCTTGGCGCGCAGCCTGGCAATTTCCTTGCGCTGGGCCTCGACGGCCTTCGCCTTCGCCTTGAAGCCCGATGCTGTCAGGCCCTGCGGTGCGAGAAAGATAAGTTTCTGTAGGCCATGCTCTGCGAGATATTTGCGGCAACGAGCTTCTGCCGATTGTTCAAGGGTGTTGGCTTTGACGAAGTCTGTAACACTGAGGCCAAGAGCAAGGCTTGCGGAACCATCATCCTTGACGCTGCCGCGCAGTGAAGGCGCACGCATGATCGTGGTTTGCGCCGCTGCATCTTCGCGCAAGTAATCGCACCATGCCGACACTTCAGGTTTCGCCGCTGCAGGCGCAATCAACACGCCACCCTTGGCCTCAACGGACAGGGGCGCAGAGGCCGGCGCAGCAACCAAAGCCTTGTCTTCATTGTATGTCGACAGGCGCAAGCGCGGACTCTCGCCCAAAAGTGGCTGGCCACCGACGCAGCCCGCGAGCACGGTCAGCACCACGAGTGCGCCTGTGCCATTCGCCGGCACAATCTTAGAGGAAGAACGGTGCACGGGTGCCATGGATGATCTCGCGGGTGGCGGCGTATGGATTCATGTTGCTGGCTTCCACAAAGAAGCCGCGGATGGGCTTGCCGAAAAACGGATGGACGGTGGTGAATTCCCCGGGCAGCGCCTGGCCAACCGTTCCGGCTTCGCTGCACCAAATGACGGTGAAGAAGCAGCTGTAAAGCTTTGCACCTTGCAGGAAGCGCGCGTCATTGGTGTAGGGAACGAACACCACATCGACGCGGGCATCGATGGCGCGGCCCGCTGCGGATACTTCGATCATGTCGATCTGTTCCGTCAGGACCTTCAGGCTTCGTTCCAGCTGTTCGCGCGTGGTCTCGGCAGTGCTGATGCGCGATTGCGCTACAAGCTCCGCCGTGCGCGCTTCGACCGCCTGCTTGGTGAGAAGCAGAAGGTCAGGAGCGGTCGCCGTGAGGCCTTCCACCGGTCCACCATTCTTAAGTGCCCCAAGCAGCGACTTGAGCAGCGCAACCGATGCATCGAGGTCTTCGGACTTTGCGCGGGTCTCCTCAATCTCAGTTTCAACGCTGGCCAAGCGTTGACTCGCCTCAAGAAGGCCGAGCGCGCTCGAATTATAAGTTTTCATGTTGATGAGGCGCTTTCCGTAGAGCGCCTTCAGATCATCCCCCATACCGCCTTTCTGAAGCTGCTTGGCAAGATCATTCCGCACCTTGGTGAGGCGCTTTCCAGTCTTTTGCAGCAGGGTGACTTGTTTCTGGCGCAGCTTGATCTCGCGCTCCACCGTGCCGATGGCGGTTTTCACTTGGGCGCGCGCTTCTTCCAGGTCGCGCCCGGATGTATCCTTTTCAAGCGCAGTCTCCGAAAGCCGCTGTTCCGTCTGGTTGAGCGTCACCTTCATTTCAGTGATATCATGTTCGGCCTTGCTAACCAGCTCATGGCCGCGCGTCAGCGTCATCGGAGCGCCCCAGCTTGTCGAAACAAGGAAATATCCGATCAGCACGCCGTAAAAAGTGAAGGCGACAAACAAGGCAAGGAGAAGCGCGAAGGCCGCACGCTTGTAGAGCCCGGAAACCAGCGACATGAAGCCGCTTGAGGTTTGCTTTGCGGTTGAAGGTTTCTGCTCCGGAGATTGCGATTTGGTTTCGCCACTCCTGCCCCGAGCGGCGCGTCTTTCAAGCCCGAGCACTCTAAGCAACTGGCCTTCCCGCAGGGGCACCGAAAGAACACGGGCAACGCCCGGAATGGCAAGATAGTGGCTCACTTCCGAGAAAGGGCTGATGATCACGAGCTTGACGGGATAGCCGAGGCTGGTGATCAACGGCAGGATAAGCTTCGTGGCAAGGCTGCGGTCGCGCTGGTCAACGAGCACCATATCGAAAACTTTGGCACGCGCCTCCTCCAGCGCCGATTGCACATTGCCATGATAGGTGATGTCCACGCGCCCCACATGGGGCGCCAAAAGCATGCATAACTCATTCGAAGACGGCCCCAGGTAGAGAGCGCGCATGGCCTTTTGCGGCAACACCACGGGCCCTGACGATGTGCGAAGAGTATCCGTCACGCAGCGGCAACCTTGTTCTTCTTCTTCGGCCCGCTGCGGGTTTCCCACGCCGTGGTGCCGAGGCTCGCCAGCGCCAGCGGCGTCATAGTGACGTACATCACCGGGAACACGAAGGCCATGGACATGAACCAGAAACCGGAGGTGCGCGCTGTTTCCGGCAGCTTGTGCTTGTTGAGCTCATAGGCCATGGCAAAAACAGTGACGAGCAGCGCGTGCTCGATCATCGGAATGACGAAGCCCAGACGCATCGTCTGGCTGATGAGCGTGAGCGGATAAAAGAGCAGCAGCAGCGCCATGCTGCAGTAATGCACTAGCACGAAAGGATGAAACTGCGTGAGCTGCGGGATCGCAGTGAGAAAATCGATGATGTTGGACCGACGCCAGCGCAATTGCTGGTTCAAGTAGGTGCGCAAGTTTGCCGGCGCCTTGGTGTAACAGAGCGCCTCAAAACACAACCTGGTCTTGTAACCCCGTTCCACCAGCTTGCGAGTGAGATAACGATCCTCGCCGTATTTGACGTCATCACCAAGGAAGGTGCGGCGTTCCACATCCTTGTCGACGGCGAGCAGTGCCGCGCGGCGGTACAGCGTGAGGCAGCCCGACAGGCACATGACATGGCTGAAGGCATTCTCGACATTCTTGAGGAATTGGTAGCCGATCCAGTATTTCACGGCCTGCATGCGGGTGATCCAGTTGTCGTCGGCGTTGGAGACGAAAACGCAGCCGCCGACCGCATCGGCATCGGCGCTATACATGTGACGGACCAGGTTGCGCAGGGCCGCAGGCTCGACAACCACATCGGAATCAACCGAGAGGACGAGGTCGGCATGGGTTGCCAGCACGGCGTTCTTGATGCCTACGCGC
>JAIBJH010000250.1 GCA_020029455.1 Hyphomicrobiales bacterium | reverse complement strand
GCATGAACTTCATCGAGATAGGTCATGGCGCCATACTTGTCTGCGAGATCGCAGATGGCCTTGATGTGGCCGATGTCGCCATCCATGGAATAGACGGATTCGAAGGCAATGAGCTTGGGCCGGTCCGGTGGAATGTCCTTCAGGTGGTTCTCAAGATCGGTGACATCATTGTGCTTGAAGATGCGGCGTTCGGCGCGGCTATGACGGATGCCTTCAATCATCGAGGCATGGTTGCCGGCATCCGACAGGACGACGCAATTTGGTATTCCACCGGCCAGTGTGCTGAGTGCCGCCCAGTTCGAGACATAGCCCGAGGTGAAAAGCAGTGCTGCCTCTTTGCCATGCAGGTCGGCCAGTTCTTCTTCCAACAGAACGTGGGCGTGCGATGTGCCGGAGATGTTGCGAGTGCCGCCAGCGCCCGCACCATAGGTCTCGAGGGCTTCACGCATGGCGGCAATGACCTTGGGATGCTGGCCCATGCCCAGATAGTCGTTGGAGCACCAGATGGTGATGTCTTCAACCTTGCCATCGTGGTGGCGGCGGGCTTTGGGAAAATGACCGGCGCGGCGTTCGAGTTCGGCAAAGACACGGTAACGGCCTTCTTCGCGCAAGCCATCCAGGGCGCTTGCAAAGAAGGCTTCATGGTCAAATCCCGCGTGGCTCATGTCTATGCTCCCAGAACGCAATGGGTGTCAGCAAAGCAAGGCACGAAAAGGGAAACAACGTGTTCTTGCTGCGGCGAACGGTGGCAGGCTGCCCGGATAAAAATGACCCCGTGGACACGCCCCATAGCAGCACTGCGGGAGCCGTCAGCCTTCACAAAGGATTGTGAGCTCCAGATAGCGGACGTCATTCTGGCTGGAATTGGCAAGCCTGAATGCCGTTCCAGCCGGAACGAATATGGGGGTGCTCATTGTCGCTTGAATTTGGGTGCTGCCGACGGTTGCCAGCGCCTGCCCTGCTATGACCGACACTTGAATGTCGCTCAATTCCTGGATGGTGAGCGGTGTTGATTTACCAGGCTTGAGCGTGACGAGTTTTGCACTGAAGGACTCTTCGCGGGCGATGCAGCATTCCTGCCCCCAATTATGTGACGCCGCTGCTGGAATGACGGCAAGATGCTGCGTGCTCGGTTCGGATTTCAGATCGGCAGTGAGCTGCGTGAGCAATGAGGAAACATCGCGCGGCGCCACGAGAACGGCGTCACTTGTCGCAATCACGGCAATGTTCGCAAGCCCGATGACTGCGGTGTGCAGCGTTTCACTGATGACTAGAGAGTTCTTCGTCTCAAGAAGGGAAACGGGGCCGCGGGCGGCATTTCCATTGCCATCCTTGTCAAAATGGCTCCACACGGAATTCCAGGTTCCCATGTCCGACCAGCGATAATGCACCGGCTTGCAGGCCGCTTGCGCAGTTCGCTCCATGACGGCGCAGTCGATGGAAATAGTTGGTGACTGCACAAAAACGTCTTCTGGAATGTTGCAAAGGACCGCCTGCTCCTGCGGCAAGCTCTTCGCAGCGGCCCTGGCCATTTCGGCAATGCGCGGTTCGAACTTCACGATTTCTGCGCGCATGACATCGGCGCGGAACAGAAAGTTGCCGGAGTTCCAGAGGCAACCTTCGGCGACAAGCTCCGCGGCGCGGGGCGCCGTGGGCTTCTCAATGAAGCGGGCGACTGCGCGAATACCTTCACCAATTTCCGCGCCAGGCCGGATATAACCATAGCTAGTGCTTGGATGGTCCGGCGCAATGCCAAAGGTGATGATCTTGCCTTGTGCCGCCGTGGGCACGCTTTCGCTTACGGCGGCGCGAAATGCAGCTGCGTCTTCTATCAAGTGATCGGCGGCCAGAACCATAATCAGGGCATCCGGATCTGTTTTCGCAATCAGCTCGACAGCGACGGCAATGGCCGGGGCGGAATTCCGGCGACACGGTTCCAGCACAATTTGGCCCTGACATTTCGCACGCTCCATGGACTGGCCGACCTGATCAGCCAGGGACTGCGCTGTGACAATGACGGGCGCGGAGAAAATGGAAGGGTCCGATATCCGCTTCAGGGTGAGATCAAACAGGCTAAGCCCTTCAAACAGCGGCAGGAACTGTTTGGGCATGGCCTCACGCGACATGGGCCACAGCCGTGAGCCTGCCCCGCCGCACAAGATGACCGGCGTTATGAGATTGGCTTGCTTCACTCGCGACCCAACAGTTGTGGCGAAAGGATGACTAGACTATAGGTAGCAGAGTCACAAGGTGGGCGTGCGATAGCTTTTGTTGGGGGAAATTGGGGCCAGTGAATTGCTCTTCCGTCACATTCGGCACGAGCGGGCTCCGCGGGCTTGCCTCCGAGCTTTCGGGCGGCATTGCGGAAAATTATGGGCGGGCCTTTGCACTCTTTCTCGGCAGTGATGCCGCAAAGGAAATTCTCGTTGCTTCCGACCTGCGGGACTCGAGCCCCCTGATCAAAGAGCAGGTGATGGCGGGCCTTGCGGCAGAAGGTTTCTCGCCCATCGATTGCGGCTCTGTTCCCACGCCTGCGCTGGCGCTGGCCGCCATGAGCAGAGGCCTGCCCTCCGCCATGGTGACCGGATCTCACATTCCGGCCGAGCGCAACGGCATCAAGTTCTATCTTCCATCCGGCGAAATCAGCAAGGCCGATGAAGCAGCCATCGCGCAGCTTGCACAGACGCACGCTGCAACTGCAGCAAGGCCCGGCGGCACAAAGCAAATGGCCGGTGACATTGGCGCGGAGTATGTCGAGCGTTATTGCCGCTTGCTCGGCGAGAATTGCTTTCAGGGCCTTCGCATCGGCGTTTACGAGCACAGCACGGTCTCGCGTGATCTTATATCCCATCTCCTGGAGCGGCAGGGCGCCGAAGTGGTGCGGCTTGGGCACGCGGATGTTTTCATGGCGCTGGACACTGAAAGCATCGAAGGCGCGACGAAAGACCTTCTCAAGAATTGGAGCGCGGCGCATGGGCTCGATGCCATTGTCAGCGCCGATGGAGACGGCGACCGGCCGCTGATTGCCGACGAGCACGGCAAGATCGTTCCCGGCGACATCATCGGCATCATCACCGCCAAGTTTCTCGGGGCCGGAGCGGTTGTCACACCCGTCACTTCAAATTCCGGCACGGAGCAAAGCCTTCCCTGCCCCGTCTTTCGCAGCCGCGTCGGCTCTCCCTTCGTGATCGCCGGCATGGAACAGGCAAGGCGCGCGGGGCTTCAAGCCATCGTGGGCTTTGAGGCCAATGGCGGCGTTCTCCTGGGCAGCGACATCAGGATCGGGAAGGAGGTGCTGCCGGCCCTGCCGACGCGCGATGCCTTCCTTCCCATCGTGTCTCTCCTGAGCGCCTGCGCCAGGGAGCGCCGGACAGTGTCTGAACTTGTGCGCGGACTTGGGCTTCCCATCACGGCGGCCGGAAAGCTTGAGAACATTCCCGGCCATGTCGCCCACGCCTTCATGCACAGCATGACGCATGTGCAGGAACAGCTTTCATCGTTTCTGAGGCCGCTGGGAGAGCTTCTCTCGGTTGACCACACGGACGGGCTGCGCGCCGCGCTTTCCAACAGGAGCATCGTTCATTTCCGCGCCTCCGGCAATGAACCGGCCCTGCGCTGCTATGCCGAGGCTGCCTCGGAGGAAGAGGCACTTGCGCTTCTGAGCCTGGCAACAATCCAGATTGCGCATCAAATTGGTGAGTGACTAGCGTAAACGCGCCACCATGCGAATAAATTTCTCGAGGATATTCGAGACTGTCCGGTTTCTCCTGGCTAGTTTGCCAATCCACGTGTGCCCAAGCACTTGCGCCATGAATTCAACTTCATCTTCATAAGAGTTTTCGACCATGTGCCGATACCATGCCGGCACACCCTGCAGACTTGCGTGCCCTCTGGTCAACCGGGCGAGAGCCGATACGGGAAAATGCGGAAGAACCGCAGAAGCACCGGATACCATGAGATGATGCAATCTTCCAGGATCCTCTAT
>JAIBJH010000053.1 GCA_020029455.1 Hyphomicrobiales bacterium | reverse complement strand
CAGGCACTCAGTGAGCCAGAAGACGTAAGCCGGGCCGGAACCGGAAACTGCCGTTACCCAGTCGATCTGTTCCTCGGCGGGCACGCGCACCACTTCGCCGATGGAGGAGAGCAGCTGTTCTGCAAGAGTTTCCTGCGCGGGAGAGACATTGGTATTCGATGCCATGGCGGTGATGCCACGGCCGATGGCAGCGGGCGTATTGGGAATGGTGCGGATGATGGCAGCATTGTTCCCGAAGAAATGAGCGAGCCGCGCAATGGTTTTTCCGGCAACGACCGAGAGCACCAATGGTTTGCTTTTTGCGAGGGATGTGAGGCCCGCAAGCACGTCGTCCATGACCTGAGGTTTCACCGCCACCAGCACGACTTCGGCATCTGTGATGGAAGCGATGTCGGGATTGTGACGGATACCGGTTTTGTCGATAAGGGCTTGCACTTCTGTAGGCGGTTTAGGGTCCAGCGCCACGATCTGGCGCGCGGGCACGCCCGCCTTGAGCCAGCCTTCCAGCATGGCGCCGCCCATCTTGCCCGCTCCGACGAGGACAAGGCTTCCTTTGAGTTGGATTGTCATGGCGGCTGCTTAGCTTGAATTGTTGTGCGAGGGCAATCCGGAGAGCCGTCCTTCCATCCTTCTCCAGAGGAGAGGGGTGGTGCCGGGTTTTGCTCAAGCCTCGCCGGCAGTTTCCAGAAGGGCGTTGTCGAGGGCTTTTTCTGCGGTCTGCCCGGCCCAGATTACAAGCTGGATGGCAGGGTAATAGCGCTGGCAATTCTCCAGCCCGGCACGGATCAGTGCATCGCACTGGCACTCATTGGCTTCGGCAGCGCCAGCAAGCGAGAGCGACTCCCGGAACAGAACCGTTCCCTCCTTCGGCCAGAAATCAAAGTGGCCCTGCACAAGCCTGGCATTGATAAAGCAGACGAGGCGCATCACTTCGGTTTGCCGAGTTTCGGGCACGCGAAGGTCAAAGCTGCAAGTGGACTGCAACATTTCCAGTTCGTCGCGCCAGGCCAGCGAGAGATCAAGATTGCACCAGCCGCCGTTCACGGTCATGACGGCTTCGTGCTCGCTCATGCGGTCGAGGGGCCAGTGGCGCTGTTCGGCAAGCATTTCAACCCGGTCGAGCGGGTTGGCAAATTCCAGGTAGCGGGCGGCAACACTTGCCATAATTTCCTCCGCCAACGGACGAATCACCGCCGCTGGGCAAAGGCAGAGTTGCACGGGTCGAATCTGCGCCGCAATGCTTGGATTGAGTCCTCCACACCAAAAAGCTGTGGAATACTCATGTTTTACGCAACCTATCCGAGTCCCGCGTTGCGTTCTCAATCGGCGCGAGTCGGAAGGCGGGTCTCCAACTCGGAGATGCGCTTTTCCAGCCGCTCATTCTCAGCGCGGGCCTTTTCGGCCATGTCACGCACCACGTCGAATTCCTCGCGCTTCACCACATTGAGATTGTTGAGCACCCGCTCGACCTGAGACTGGACAAGGCTATCGAGTTCCTTGCGTACGCCCTGGGCGGCACCTGCCGCATTGGTCATCAGCTTGGCAAGTTCGTCAAAGAATTTGGAAGAGGTGGTGTTCATGGGCAGGTCCTCAATTCCGGCTGTAGCTATGGATTTGCACCTCGCAATACAAGGGCTATGGGGCCGCATGGTGAAGGAGTTTCCGGCAAAGGTTTGACCGAATCCACCGTGCTGGCATAACTCATTCCATGCTTGCGGCGATCCAGTTTCCCAATATCGATCCGGTGGCCTTCGCCATCGGGCCCTTCGATTTCCGCTGGTATGCGCTGTCCTATGTGACGGGGCTGCTTTTTGCCCTATGGTACATGAAGCGCCTCGTCTCGACACCGCGGCTTTGGGGGGCGAACGCGCCGACACTTACACCGCAGCAGGTGGATGAATCTTTCCTGTGGTTCCTTTTGGGCGTCATACTAGGAGGGCGGCTCGGCTATGTGCTGTTCTATAAGCCGCTCGACTATCTGGCCGATCCTGTCGCGATCTTCCGCACATGGGAGGGCGGCATGTCCTTCCATGGCGGGTTCCTGGGCGTGGTCGCGGCCAGCTATTTCTTCGGCAGGAGGCACAGCCAGACATTGGACAAGATGCTGGACCTCGGTGCCGCGACAGTGCCGGTGGGGCTTGGGCTTGCGCGCATTGCCAATTTCGTGAACGCAGAACTTCATGGCAGGCCGACTGATGTGCCTTGGGGGGTGGTGTTTCCGGGTGAAACTTTTGCGCGCCATCCTAGCCAGCTCTACGAGGCGCTGCTGGAGGGTTTCGTGCTGTTTCTGGCGGTGCGGATCGCCACACATCACTACGGCGCGCTGAAATATCCGGGCCGCGCAGCGGGCGTTTTTGCGCTGGGTTATGGTTTGTTCCGTATCTTCGTTGAATTCTTCCGTGAGCCGGACGCCTTCATCGGCTATATCGCCGGCTACTTGACCGTGGGCATGATCTACTCAGCGCCGCTGGTGGCTGTCGGCATCTGGCTGTTGGCGCGGTCGCGGCATACGGGATGACAGGGCTTGCCCGCATCATTGCGGACATGATCGCGGAGGATGGGCCTATGGCGCTCGACCGCTATATGACGCTGTGCCTCAGCCATCCACGGCATGGCTATTACATGACGCGCGATCCCTTTGGCGCTTCGGGAGATTTCACGACGGCGCCCGAAATCTCCCAAGTGTTCGGTGAACTTGTTGGCGTGTGGGTGGCGCAGGGATTTGCGGCCCTGGGAGCCCCACGGAAATTTGCACTGGTTGAGTTGGGGCCGGGGCGCGGCACGCTGATGGCAGATACTCTGCGTGTGCTGAGAAAGTCGCAAGAGGCCGTAAAGGCAGCTCAGGTCCATTTTGTCGAGATGAGCCCTGTGCTGCGCGAGGCGCAGGCTACGCGGGTTCCGGATGCCATATGGCATGACAATATAGCCTCGCTGCCGGCACTGCCCTCCATCATCATTGCCAATGAATTCCTTGATGCATTGCCGATCCGGCAGTTCGAGCGTGAAGCGGGGCAGCTTTTTGAGAGGCGGATAGTCGCCGAAGGCGAGGGTCTGAAGATAGTAAAATTACCATCGGCCTTTCCGCTCTCAGCGCGCGGCGAAGGTGTTTGGGAAGATCATTCCATCCGCGAGGCCTTTACCACGGCGCTTGCCGATCATCTGGCGAAGGTGAAGGGATTGGCGCTCATCATCGACTATGGCCATGGGCACAGTGCTTTCGGCGATACGTTGCAAGCATTGAAGGCGCACAAGCCATGCGCCATCACGGATTTTCCGGGTAAGGCAGATCTTACAGCCCATGTTGATTTTGAAAGCCTGGCGCGCGGACTGGCGAAGGGTGGTCTCAAGAAAACCGCGCTCATGACACAGGGCGAGTTTCTGAATGCGATGGGGATTGAGCAACGAACCGCTGTGCTGCGGCGGACTGTTTCAGGCGAAGCTGAGCAGAATCTTGTTGCCGCCTCGACACGGCTTGCACATCCTTCCCAGATGGGCCAGCTTTTCAAGGTTGTGGCAGCGGCAAGCAGGAACATTGAGCTGCCTTATCCATTTGGTGCGAGATGATTGAAGCTGACGAACTCAAACTTCCCGGCATTGCCCATGGCTTTTTCACACGGGCCGGTGGCCATTCGACCGGGCTATTCACCTCGCTCAATTGTGGGCTGGGGTCGGGTGATGATGCTGAACTCGTGGCGATGAACCGTGCCGTGGTGGCGCGTGCTCTTGGGGTGGCAGAAGGGCAAGTGGCGACAGCGCATCAAGTGCATAGCGCGGAGGCAACTGAGGTGAGAGTACCATGGTCCATTGATGCGCGGCCAAAGCTCGATGGGCTGGTGTCGCGGACCAAAGGCCTTGCCATCGGCGTGTTGACGGCGGATTGCGGGTCGGTGCTGTTTGCAGATGTGGAGGCAGGTCTGGTTGGGGCCTGCCACGCAGGATGGAAAGGGGCACTTATCGGCATCACAGACGCAACAATTGCTTTGATGGAAAAGCTGGGCGCTAAGCGCGAGCGCATGGTGGCGGTGTTGGGGCCAACCATCGGGCAGGAGTCCTACGAAGTTGGGCCTGAATTTCCGCGAGCTTTCCTCAAGCAGAGTGCTGACCACTCTCGCTTTTTCAAGCCATCTCTCAAGGAAGGCCACCATATGTTTGATTTGCCAGGATATTTGATGTTGCGGCTGAAGCAGGCCGGTGTAGGCGTGACGCGCAACCTGGGCCTCGACACTTATGCAGACGAAGCGCAGTTCTACAGCTACCGCCGCGCCACTCATCGCGGCGAGAAGGACTATGGCCGGCTCATGTCGGCGATTGCATTGGTGTAATCATGGCCCTGCATTTTTCCCGTGATGAGTTTGCCATGCGCATGGCGCGGCTGCGCAAAACCATGGATGCCCTTGGCCTTGATGGCATGTTGCTGTTCCAGCAGGAGAGCATGTATTGGCTCACGGGCTATGACACGTTTGGCTTCTGCTTTTTCCAATGCCTTTATGTAAGCACGGACGGGCGCATGGCACTTCTCACGCGTTCCGCCGATCTGCGGCAGGCGCAACACACTTCGATCATCGAAGACATCCGCGTCTGGACCGATGCGGCAGGAGCGCAACCCGCGGCGCAATTGAAGGATATGCTGGAGAACCTGGGGGCGCGCGGAAAGCGGCTAGGCATCGAGACGAAGAGCTACGGGCTCACGCATTTCAACGGTAAGGCAGTCGATGCCACGCTGGACGGCTTCTGCATTCTGCTGGAAGCGACAGAGCTCATCGACACGCTGCGTTTGGTGAAATCGCCAGCTGAACTCAAATATGTGCGGAAGGCCGGGGAGCTTGGCGATGCGGCGCTGAAGGCAGCGATCAAAGCCACCAGAGCAGGAGCCGACGAGGGTGCCGTGCTGGCCGCACAACAGGCGGCGATCTTTGCGGGCGGCGGTGACTATCCGGCCAATGAATTTATCATCGGCTCGGCGCGCGATGCGCTGCTCTGTCGCTACAAGGCGGGCCGGCGGAAACTTTCAAGACGTGACCAGCTGACGCTGGAATTTGCCGGAGTCTATCGCCACTATCACGCGGCATTCATGCGTACACTGATCATCGGCAAACCCTCCGATACGCATAAGCGCATGGCCGTGGCCTGCGAGGAGGCGCTGGAAGCTGTCGAGAGCAAGCTACGGCCAGGACATACAGCGGGCGAGGTGTTCGCGGCCCATGCCAAGGTGATGGATGGGCATGACATGGCTGAACATCGCCTCAACGCCTGCGGTTATTCGCTGGGCGCCAAATTCACGCCAAGCTGGATGGACTATCCCATGTTCTATGCAGGAAATCCGCAGGTGCTGGGGGCAGGTATGGTGTTCTTTACCCACATGATCTTGATGAATTCGGATGCGGGCGCTGCCTATAGTCTGGGACGCACCTACATCCTCACTGAAGGAAAGCCCCAGCCGGTATCGAAGTATCCTCTGGACGTGATCGTGCGGTGATGCGCTTCCTGCCGCTGTTTTTGGTTTTGCTTCTCGCGGCTTGCGCCGCACCGCCGTTACCATTCGAAAAAGGCGAAGCATCAACAGCCGATGCCATCAAGCCGCCTTGGGAGGCGCTGGTGCAGGCGGGGCCTGGGGCGGACAATGATCTCGATCTTGAGACGCTTAATGGCCCGTTGCCGCGGCCGACTATAGACGAGGCGGCAGCGCCTGAGGAACCGCAAGTTGCAGATGTGGAACAGGTGAACCCGTCAGATCTGCCAAAGGTCAAGAAAAAGGGGCCGGTGATCAAAGCTGTCGCAATTCCCAATGTCATTGGCGCGAAAGGCAAGGGCAACAGCGAACTGACCAGGGCGATGCGCAATGTGTTGAAGGAGGCAGGCTGGCCCGTTCTGGCGGGGCGCCGTGACGATGCACTACTGATCACTGGAAAGGTGACGCTTGGCTCTGCCAATGGTGGGGAGCAAAAGGTGAAACTGGTGTGGACGGTCGCCGCTCCCGACGGCAAGGTTTTGGGCAAGATCGTTCAGGAAAATGCGGTGCCCGCAGGCTCGCTCGACCAGGGCTGGGGTGAGAATGCTCAGTACGCCACTGAAGCCGCAGCGGAAGGCATCTTCAAGTTGATCCAGGGTTTCAGGTGAGGGATTCTTCACTCAGCTTTTGTGATGACACAATGCCCTTGAGGATTTGGCTGCTTCCTGCACCACTTTAGGGCTTCCCGTTTGGCCGCCTCGACAGATGGGTGGCCCCAAGTCGCACCGCAAGACTGCTGATAGTCTGATGTGGCGACGGCAAACGCCTTGTGCTTAGGTTTTTTCTTCCATTGAGTATAGAATCTATTGCAAGTCGTGTTCCAGGGCTGGACACCCGGTGCCGCTCTGGACGGAGTGGAAGAAAGCACCACTCCCGCGAGAAGAGTGGCCGCAAGAAACCCGTATAACAGGCTCTTCATGATGTCCCCCCAACAACGTCATAGTGACATGCGGAGGTTGCACAGGCAAGCGGCAGACAATGTGATTGCGCTGGTCCCAACTGCATCTTGCGCAGATTGCGGGCTCAAAAACCAATCAATCTGCCGCTTTTTACGATAATTGTGCACTGCGGCAGACAGGCCCTAGGCAGCGTGTCATACGGTTGTTATAGACCGCGCCAATCCGGCCCCTCGCGAGTCCCGACCCCATGATGAAAATCATCTCCGGCAATAGCAACCGGCCACTCGCCGAGGCCATTGGCGGCTATCTGCAGACGCCGCTCACTCTGGCTGTCGTCAAACGATTCAACGACATGGAGATCTTCGTCGAGATCCAGGAAAATGTGCGTGGACAGGACATGTTCGTTGTTCAATCGACGAGCTTCCCCGCCAATGACCACCTGATGGAACTGCTCATCATCACGGACGCACTGCGCCGTGCCTCCGCCAAGCGTATTACCGCGGTCATTCCTTATTTCGGTTATGCCCGCCAAGACCGGAAGTCGGGATCGCGCACACCGATCTCTGCCAAGCTCGTTGCCAACCTCATCACCCATGCGGGCGCGGACCGCGTGCTCACCACGGATCTCCATGCCGGGCAGATCCAGGGCTTCTTCGATATTCCGACTGACAATCTTTTCGCAGGCCCAGTCTTCGTGCGCGACATCAGGCAGCACAATGATGTCGCCAATACTGTCATTGTTTCACCAGATGTGGGTGGCGTGGTGCGTGCCCGGGCGCTTGCCAAGCGTCTCGATTGCCCGCTGGCCATCGTTGACAAGCGGCGTGAGCGAGCGGGCGAAAGCGAAGTCATGAACATTATCGGTGAGATCAAGGGCAAGTCCTGCATTCTCATTGATGACATCGTGGATTCGGGCGGTACGCTGGTGAATGCGGCTGAGGCGCTCTTGGAAGAGGGTGCGAAAGACGTGTCGGCCTATATCACTCATGGCGTATTCTCCGGCGGTGCGGTGTCGCGGATCACATCGTCGAAGCTCAAGAATCTCGTCATTACTGACTCGATCCAGCCGACAGAAGCGGTGAAGGTGGCACGCAACATCCGCGTCATTCCTATTGCGCCGCTGATCGGCGAGGCCATCGGCCGCACTTCGCGCGAAGAGAGCGTGTCGAGCCTCTTCGAATAGGGCCGCAATGGCCCGTCTTCTTCTCTCCCTCAAAGACATCCATCTGCGTTTCGGCACCGCGCCGCTGCTGGATGGAACGGAACTTGCTCTGGCCGATGACGAGAGGATTGCACTGGTTGGGCGCAATGGCTCCGGCAAATCCACATTGTTGAAGATTGCAGCAGGATTGCTGGAACCGGAAAGTGGCGAGCGCTTTGTGCAGCCTGGCACATTGATCCACTATCTGCCGCAGGAGGCGGATTTTGGTTCGCATGCAACTGTCGGTCGCTATGTCGAGGCGGGCCTGCCGCCCACCGCCGAGGTTCACCGGATGCAGCACTATCTGCGGGAACTGGGGCTGGAGCCAGAGAAGGCGACGGCCACATTGTCAGGCGGTGAGGCGCGGCGTGCGGCGTTGGCGCGGGCCTTGGCTGCTGACCCTGACGTGCTGCTGCTAGATGAGCCGACGAATCATCTCGACCTTCCGGCCATTGAATGGCTCGAAGCGGAGCTAATGCAGTCGCGTGCGGCGATGATCGTGATCAGCCATGACCGGCGCTTCCTGCAAAACCTCTCGAACCGAACAGTGTGGATGGACAGGGGGGAAGCGCGGTGGCTGGAACAGGGCTTTGCCGAATTTGAATTATGGCGCGACAAATTGTTAGAGGAAGAAGAAACGGAGCAGGCGCTTCTTGCCCAGCGCATTGCTACAGAAGAACATTGGATGCGCTATGGCGTAACGGCCAGGCGCAAGCGCAACATGCGGCGGGTGGATTTGCTCGCCAATTTGCGTAAGCAGCAGAAAGGCTATGTGGGCCAGCAGGGCCGGGTACGGCTTGCAGCATCCAAGGGCGATCTTTCCGGCAAGCTGGTGATCGAGGCGGAGGGACTCACCAAATCCTTTAGCGAACGCAAGATCGTGCGTGGCCTTGACCTTCTCGTGTTGCGCGGCAACCGGCTGGCGATTGTCGGGCCGAATGGTGCGGGCAAGACGACACTGATCCGTCTTCTCACGGGCGCGCTTGAGCCTGATGAAGGAATGATCAAGCTTGGCACCAATTTGCAGATCGTGACTCTGGACCAGAACCGTGACAGCCTGAAGGATGATGACACGGTTGCGGACGTGATCACTGGCGGGCGCGGATCGTCGGTCAGCATCAATGGCGAGACGCGGCATGTGATGACCTACATGAAGGATTTTCTCTTCCGGCCCGAGCAGGCGAGGACGCCCGTCTCGGTGCTTTCAGGCGGCGAACGGGCGCGATTGATCTTGGCGCGGGAACTGGCGCGGCCCTCCAATTTGCTAATCCTGGATGAGCCGACCAACGATCTTGATCTCGAAACACTGGATCTGCTGCAGGAGATGCTGGCCGACTATGGGGGCACGGTGATCGTTGTCTCCCACGACCGCGATTTCCTCGACCGAGTGGCAAGTTCGGTGCTGATGCATGAGGGGGAAGGTAAATGGACGGAATATGCCGGCGGCTATTCCGACATGGTGGCGCAGCGTGGCGAGGGTGTTACGTTGAAAATGGCGAAGGCTCAGCCGCGCGAGAAGCGCGAGATGCAAACGGAAGAGCCGGTGACGCGATCCAAGCAAAAGCTCTCCTTCAAGGAGAAACATGCGCTTGAGACATTGCCAGACCGCATGGAAGCCCTGCGCGCAGAGCTCGCTGCGCTCGAAGGGCGGTTGGCAGATGCCGGGCTTTTTATCCGCGATCCCAAGGCGTTTGAAAAGGTCAGCTTGCGCCATGCCGAGGCTGCCCAGGAACTGTCAGCAGCAGAAGAACAATGGCTGGAACTGGAAATTTTGCGAGAAAGTCTTGCCTGACCGGGCTTGCAATTGCGCCGACCGCTGCTACCTATAGGGGCCATGCCGTCCGTCATATCCGTCCAAAACCTTTCAAAGACCTATGCCTCCGGCCTTAAGGCGCTCGATGATGTGAGCCTTGAGATCGAGAGGGGTGAAATCCTGGCGCTGCTCGGGCCCAATGGCGCTGGCAAGACGACGCTGATCAGCATCATCTGTGGGATTGTCACCAAATCGTCGGGCAGCGTCACTGTCGACGGCCACGACAATGTGACTGATTTCCGGGCGGCGAGGAAGCTCATCGGGCTTGTGCCGCAAGAACTACATCTCTCAATCTTCGAGACGGTGTGGGACACGGTAGCCTTCAGCCGCAACCTCTATGGCCGGGAAACGAATGCGGCTTATCTTGAGGAACTGCTCAAGAAGCTTTCTCTGTGGGACAAGAAGGACCAGAAGATCATGGCGCTGTCCGGCGGCATGAAGCGCCGGCTTCTCATCGCCAAGGCGCTGGCCCATGAGCCACGCATTCTGTTTCTCGATGAACCGACGGCGGGTGTTGACGTGGCGCTGCGACAGGACCTTTGGAATGTGGTGCGAGCATTGCGAGACACGGGCGTCACCATCATTCTCACCACGCACTACATCGAAGAAGCGGAAGACCTGGCGGACCGGGTCGGCGTGATCAACCAGGGCAAACTCATCCTGATTGAGGACAAGAAGGCGCTGATGCGCAAGATGGGCCAGAAGCGTTTGACGCTGGAATTGGCAAAGCCGCTTGCGAAACTTCCGAAGGCGCTGGCGCGCAACGGCCTTGCACTCCTCGACGGAGGCAGGGAGTTGCATTACTCCTATGACGTGCGCTCGAGCAAAGACAGTATTGCCAAACTGCTCGCTGACCTTGCGAAGGCGAATGTAACCTTCAATGATCTGCACACGGAGCAATCCTCTCTTGAGGACATTTTCTTGGGGCTGGTGAAGCAATGAACTGGCTATCAGCACAAACCATATTCATGGCGGAAATGAACCGGTTCTTCCGCACCATCGGGCAGAGCCTTATTTCGCCAGTGATCTCCACGGTTCTCTATTTCGTGGTGTTCGGCGCTGCGATCGGCAAGCAGATCAACCATATCGAGGGCATTTCCTATGGCGCCTTCATTGTGCCTGGTCTCATCATGCTGGCGCTTCTCACACAATCCGTTTCGAACGCGAGTTTCGGCATTTATTTCCCGCGCTTTTCCGGCACTATCTATGAATATCTTGCGGCGCCTATTTCGGCACTAGAAATGATTGTGGGTTTTGTCGGAGCGGCGGCAGCGAAGTCGATCATCATCGGATTGGTCATTCTGGCGACGAGCTGGTTCTTTGTACCGCTGGAAATCCGCCATCCCTTCTGGATGATCGCCTTTCTGCTGCTGACGGCGATAACATTCAGTCTTTTGGGATTCATTATCGGGCTGTGGGCCGACGGGTTTGAAAAGTTGCAGATTATTCCGCTGCTGATCATCACGCCGCTGACTTTCCTGGGGGGAAGCTTTTATTCCATCAAAGTATTGCCGCCCTTCTGGCATACGCTGTCACTGTTCAACCCGGTGGTCTATCTCGTCAGTGGATTCCGCTGGAGTTTCAATGAGGTGGCAGACGTCAACATAGCCTGGAGTCTGGGCGCGACGGGGCTTTTCCTGGTCCTTTGCCTGGGGATCGTCACCTGGATTTTTAAGACAGGCTACCGTTTAAAGAATTAATTCCTTGACAAACTGATGGAGATATACTAGGTATCTTTTCCAAGGAGGTTCCTATGCGGTTTGTTTTTGCGATTCTAGTGTTCTTCGGGTGGTTCGGCCCGGCAGCCGCCAATGACAGCATGGCGGAGATCGCCATCGGCGGCCTGACACTCAAGGTAACGGACGCGATTTCGCTCGACAGCGAAGATCTCTACATCTCGAAGGACGAAGTGCGGGTGGACTATAAGTTCACCAACACCACGGACAAGGATATCGAGACACTTGTTGCCTTCCCGCTACCGGACCAGGTCTATGACGAGAATGGCGAGGGCTATTTCCATGACATGAAGAAGGAGCTTGCGTTCCAGACGGTCGTGGACGGACAGCCCATTGCCTATGAGGTGGTGGAGCAGGCTTTCGCCGAAGGCAGCGACATAACCAAAAGGATCATGGCGTTAGGGCTGCCGCTTAACGCATCTGATGATGCCCAAGGTTTCAGCGCCAAAGTGGCGGCCCTGCCGGAGACGGAACGCAAGGCCCTGCTTGATGAAGGCCTGATCAATGATCAGGGCGGTGATGGCCAGCCCTTCTATGCGTCCACGTGGTCGCTTCGCATGACAGTGACGCGCAAGCAGGTGTTTCCGGCGGGCAAGACCATTTCGGTGCAGCACCGCTACAAGCCGATTGCCGGCGGCAGCGTGGGCGGCACCCTCAATCCGGAATTCCGCAAGGAGGATTGGAGCAAGGAACACGGCAAGAAGTTCTGCATCGAAGACAGCTGGTTTGCTGCCTTCGACAAGGCGCTGGCAGCAAAGGCCAATGTTGAGGTGGGCGCGCCCTACACCGAATGGTGGGTCGGCTATGTGCTGTCTTCCGGCGCCAATTGGAAGGGGCCGATTAAGGATTTCCGGCTGGTGGTGGACAAGGGAACGCCAGACAACCTGGTAAGCTTCTGCGCCGAAGGCGTGAAGAAAATTTTGCCGACGCAGTTCGAGGTGAAGAAGACAGATTTCGAGCCCAAGGATGATCTCAACATCCTGATTGTGGAGTGGTATCAACCGGGCCAGGAGCAGTGACTGCCGGATGATAACAATCAGCCATGCGTGCGGAGCCGGCGACATCGAAGATGTGCGCCGCTTGTTTCGCGCCTATTGGGCGGCGCTTGATGTGGACATTTGCTTCCAGAATTTTGGTGCTGAGCTTGAGAACCTGCCCGGCAAATATGTGCCGCCCACCGGTGCGTTGTTCCTCGCAAGGAATGAGACGGGGGAGGCCATCGGCTGCGTTGCCTTGCGCGCCACTGAGAACGAAGGCTG
>JAIBJH010000249.1 GCA_020029455.1 Hyphomicrobiales bacterium | reverse complement strand
TGCGTTAACTAGATGGCCTAACTCCTTGACAAGTAGGAGACTTTCGGTTGACCTTCGCGAGCATGTTTCATATGTTGGCGCAATCAGGGAGGAGTCCGGGGCATGGATAAGAAGACTCTGACGCGGGCAGATATCACCGAATCTCTGCACCGGAACATCGGCCTGTCACGGGCTGAGTCGGCAGACATGGTGAATTCGGTGCTTGATCTGGTCGCGGATGCCTTGGTCGAGGGCCAGACTGTCAAACTTTCGTCCTTTGGCACTTTTATGGTTCGTTCGAAGCGTGAACGGATGGGCCGCAATCCCAAGACAGGGGAAGAAGTGCCGATTACTCCGCGCCGTGTGTTGGTGTTCCGTCCAAGCCAGGTGATGAAGAATGTCATCAACGGCGAAGAACCGGGAGTCGAAGACTGAGTAAACCCTCAGGACGACGGCGACCAAAGACCCTGAAGGACTATCTATATTGGAAAAATCACCTGAAGCCTTCCGCACCATCAGCGAGGTGGCCGAACTGATCAATGTTCCGCAGCACGTGCTGCGGTTCTGGGAAACACGCTTCAACCAGATCAAGCCCATGAAGCGGGCCGGAGGCAGGCGCTACTACCGCCCCTCCGACGTCGATCTCGTGCGCGGCATCCGCATCCTGCTTTACGGTGAAGGCTACACCATTCGCGGCGTGCAGCGCATCCTGAAGGAAGAGGGCCAGGCCTATGTGGTGGGCGTGGCGCAGGGAACGATCAAGCCGCGCGCCGGCGATGCCATGCATGATGGCGCCCCCATGCCTGGCAGGGCGCCTGTCGCCCCACGCGTCGGCAAGGACGGCAAACCCATCCCCGGTTCCATGAACCGCTTGCGCGATGAACCGCCGAAAGTCATCCACCGCCTCTCTACGGCGCAAGCCGATGCGCTGAAAGCAGCACTCAAGGACCTAACCGACGCCCGCAAGCTGCTCGATCCAGCAAGCCGGTAGCGCCGTGCAGGCGGCTCATCCAAAGGAGAACATGCGGCCATGAATCTTGCCCACATGGTGAGCAGGATCATGGGGATTGTTGGCGTGCGCTTTGCCGGCGCAGGCATCGGCTTCCTCACCCAGCTCATCATGGCCCGCATCATGCCGGCTTCGGACGTCGGCATCGTCTTCATGGGCATGAGTGCAGCAGCTTTCATCAGCCTTGCCGCCAGTGGCGGCTATTCCATGCTGGCGCTCACGCAATTACCGAAGCTTGCACTATTCCAGGGCCGAACGCTGCAGCGCGCTTTCCACCACCTTGTGTTGCTCGATAGCCTTGTGATGACGCTTCTGTGCGGCGTCATAGTTTTCGTGGCAGACCGGCTCGTGGGGCTAGCCGAAGGCCAAACCATCGCGCTTCTCTTCGGCTGGCTTTGCACGCCTTCTGCCGGCTCAATCCGCTACTACAGCGCCATCGCCACCTCGAACCGAAGGTTCAATGCTGCTTTCATTCCGGACTTTGTCGTCCGCCCCGGAATGTTGCTCGCTTTCGTGCTGATCTCATTCCTTGTGGGACACAAACCCAGCATCGTCGAAGTCCTGATCGTCTTCACTGTTGCCTCTTGGGCGATGGCTGCGGTCCTTGCCTATCAGTTGCGCGATCTGGGCGTCACACTTACTGGCCTCAGTTTTCCGCGCGGCAAATTCGCAAAGCTCCTGCGCTCCAGGGCCTTTGCCTTGACGCTCGTTGCGGCGACGCTTCTGGCCATCGCGGACATTGTAACGCTGCTCGCAGGCTTCCTGCTGCCCGCTGCCGATGTGGCTGTCGTGGGCATCACCATGCGTCTTGCCGCGTTGGTAGCTTACGTCATTCAGGCCAGCCAGCAATTCGTGATGCCGGATTTCACCCAGGCCATCGTGAAAGGCGATGGCGTGACAGCAGACACGCTGGTTGCGCGCATGAATGTGATGACATTGCTGCTCATCGGCGCAGCCTTGCTGGGCGCGGTCGTCTTGGGTGCCTGGGTGCTTGGCATGTTCGGCAGTGAATATGTGCGCGGCGCGAACATCCTCGTGCTGTTCCTTGTGGCGCAGGCCGTGCGGGCCTTGAGCGGCATGAACCAGCACCTTCTATCGATCAAGGGCTACCAGATGAGAACGGCTGGCGCGTGCCTGACGGCTCTTCTTGTGCTTGTGCTATCCGCTATCCTGCTCACGCGGATGTTCGGCATGGAGGGCATGGCCTATGCGCTTCTGCTGGCTGAGCTTGCCTGGCTCGTGCTCCTAGCGGCCCAGGCGCAGTCATTGTGCGGGCGTCGCGCCGACCTCTTCTGGATGCTGCAGAAGAGGCTCGCTAAACCGCAATAAAGCGGGTTGCCTTTGCATGGCCCGCCCGCTAGACGGAAGCCAAGTCGGAGCGTAGCGCAGCCCGGTAGCGCACTAATCTGGGGGGTTAGGGGTCGCTGGTTCGAATCCAGTCGCTCCGACCATTTCCTCCCTTCCTGAAAATTTTCCCTCGCCCTGAGGTGCCACGCAAAGCTTGGCCTCGAAGGGTGTGCAGCTGTTATTGCAGGAACTCACCGCACTTGGGCGCGGGCGCATCGCCCCACGGCATGATCGGCACTGACGACGTGGAGTTCTTCGGGCTGCCTTCGATCAGCTTGTCCGTATAAGAGAGATAGACCAGCACATTGTGCTTTGCATCGCAGCCGCGCACGATCTGCATTTTCTTGAAGAACAGCGAACGCCGCTGGCGGTAGATCTCGTGGCCCTGTTCGAATTTCTCTTTGATTACCACGGGCCCTACTTGCCGGCAGGCGATGGAAACATCTGATGTCTCTTCTGCAAAACCCGCCCAGCCTGTCCAACCGCCGATCTCCGGCACGGTGAAATAGCAGGCAACGCCTGCAACGCCCGGATCCTCGATCGCATAGGTCGCAAGCTTGGCATCAGGTGAAAGAAGCCGCCACACCGTCGTCTTCTTGAAAATGAGTTCGGGATCATCGGCCTCCTGCGCCATGGCAGGAACGGCAAGTACAAGACAAGCAAGAGCGGCAGCGGCGAGCTTCTTCATCTGATCCTCCGACGGCAGAAAGATGGTGGCGGGCCAGTGGAATTCAAGTGGCTTTAGCGAGCCGCGCAAAACCTTCCGTCAGGTCCGCCTTGAGATCCTCCACATGTTCAAGGCCAATATGGAAGCGCAGGCATGTGCCCTTCGCCGTCCACTCTGTCGCCGTGCGGTGTGGCTTGAATGGCACCACAAGGCTTTCAAAGCCGCCCCAGCTATAGCCCATGCTGAAAAGCTGGAGATCATCCAGCATCGCGGCCACAGCCTTGTCGGGCGCAGGCTTCAGCACCACTGAAAACAATCCCGATGATCCGCTGAAGTCGCGCTTCCATAATGTATGGCCCGGCGCATTGGGAAGGCCCGGGTGGAGAACTGTTTCAACTTCCGGCCGTCCACGCAGCCACTCCGCCATGATGAGCGCCGATTCCATATGGCGAGCGAGGCGCACATCTATGGTGCGAAGGCCGCGCAAGCCTAAATACATGTCATCAGGGCCTGTAAAGAGGCCCATCGTCTCGAAGGCTTCCTTGAAGCGCGGCCATGTCGCTTCATTGCACACAACGGTGCCCAGCATCGCATCGGAATGGCCGACAATATACTTCGTGGCTGCCTGCAGCGAGACATCGCAGCCATGTGCGAAGGCTTTGAAGAAATGTCCGCCGCTCCAGGTGTTGTCGAGAATGGAGATTATACCAGCCTTGCGTGCCACTTCCGCAATCGCAGGCACATCCTGCACTTCCATGGTCTGTGAGCCTGGACTTTCGCAATAGATGACGCGCGTGTTGGGGCGGATAAGGCTTGCGATGTTTTTGCCAATGAGCGGATCGTAATAGGTTGTCTCTATGCCGAGGCCCTTCAGCAACGTGTCGCAGAAATGGCGGCAGGGGTGATAACAAGTGTCCACCATCAACAGATGTTCGCCGCTTTTCAGGAAAGCGAGCAGAGCTGAGGAAATGGCAGCAAGGCCGGATGGGGCCGCCTTGCAATCATGCCCACCTTCGAGTTCCGCC
>JAIBJH010000248.1 GCA_020029455.1 Hyphomicrobiales bacterium | reverse complement strand
ACGTTTCTCGCTCCTGATAAGCCCCGCGTTCTCCAATACACTCAAGTGTTGCGACACCGAAGGCTTCGACATGTCGAAGCGGCCGGCGATCTCGCCAGCGGTCAAGTCCGTCTCCGAAAGATAGGCTAGAATTTTGCGCCTTGCCGCCGAGGACAAAGCTTCGAACACGCGCTGCATTTCCATTGATCGTCCATTAACCAGCAAAGGCATTTAGCCCATTGCCTAATTACCTTTCTTCTGTATATTTAGCTCATAAACTAAATAACAAATTATGGAAGGAGCGTCCAACATGAAAACGATCTCGACGGACCGCATGATTTCCTTGCCCGAAAGCGATGCAGTTGCTGGCCGGGTGCGGTGGGTTCCCGCAAAATCACTGTGGACCTTGGCTATGCTGACCGCCGCGGTAATCGGCGCGCCCCTGACCTTCAGCTGGGATGCATTCGTGTTGTTCCTCGTGACAACAGCAATCACCATTTGTGCGGGTCATTCCGTGGGCATGCACAGGCTTCTGATCCATCGCAGCTTCGAAGCGCCAAAACGGCTCGAGCGATTGCTTGTTTATCTTGGCACATTGGTTGGCATGGCCGGACCCTTCGGAATGATTGCCGCTCACGACATCAGGGATTGGGCGCAGCGCCAGCGCGAATGTCACGATCTTTATGCGCACCGGAAGGGATTCTTCAGGGACGCGTGGTGGCAGATGCATTGTGCTGTGGACCTGAAACATCCACCTCACTTTGCAATCGAGCACGAGAGCGCCAATGACCGCTTCTATCAGTTTGTCGAACGCACCTGGATGCTGCAGCAAGCGCCGTGGGCCATCCTGTTCTTCGCGCTGGGTGGCTTTGGCTGGGTGATCTGGGGTATCGCGCTGCGAGTCACCATGTCCCTGCATGGCCACTGGCTTGTTGGCCACTTCGCGCATCGGCGCGGCCAGCAAAACTGGGCGGTCGATGGTGTAGCCGTGCAAGGCTACAACATACCGAATGTCAGTCTGCTTACCTTTGGCGAAGGCTGGCATGGCAATCACCATGCCTATCCCGGCTCGGCCCGTCTCGGACTTGAGGATGGTGAACTTGATCCTGGCTGGTGGCTCATCAAGACATTTGAATTTCTGGGCCTTGCCCGGAACATCAAGCAGCCTAAGCAGATCGGCAATCGCAAGGGGCTCCATAGGGTCAACAATCGCAATCGACGCTACCCGAAAAAATTATCGCTCTTTGCCGCTTGGGTCGCGGCAACGGTGATGGGCCTCGCGCAACTTTGGCTGATCCCCTTCGTGTTTGATTCTGGGTCAGGTCCAGCCTTCAATGACTTATTGCTGCAGCTGCAGCTGATTGGCAGCATAGCGCTTCTCTACATGCTCATTCTTGTTGTCCCCGCCATTCGGCTGTTGTCCAAGGGCGCCGAAAAGGACCTGGAGCACAGCCTGTGGTATTACATGGGACAGGCGATGGCCGTGGTCGCGGTTAGTGCCTTGTTCGGACTTGCTGCCCTGTCGCTGCTCGTCGCTGTTCCTGCGCTGACAGTGAGTGTTCTGTTTGGATTTGCCTTCCTGCTGTTGATTGTCGTAGTTCCTGCACTGGCAGCAGGTCTTGTTTTTGGCATCTTGAACAAGAGAGCCATCAGACAACACTTGGCGCAGACAGAAATGGCATAGAGGAATGTTGTTTCAAGCCGGATTGCGTATGTCCACAAATCGTCCAGCAAGCGCCGCCGCCGCCGCCATCTGCGGCGAGACCAGATGGGTTCTTCCGCGATAGCCTTGCCTTCCCTCGAAGTTGCGATTCGAGGTGGAGGCACAGCGCTGGCCGGGCTTCAACTGGTCCGGATTCATGCCAAGGCACATGGAGCAACCGGGCTCTCTCCATTCAAAGCCAGCGGCTACAAAGATCTTGTCGAGTCCCTCCTGCTCCGCCTGTTGCTTCACCAAGCCGGAACCGGGGACAATCATGGCGTAGGCGAGCGAGCCTGCGATTTTCTTGCCTTCAACGATCTTCGCCACATTGCGTAGGTCCTCGATGCGGCCGTTGGTGCAGGAGCCGATCCAGATGACATCGAGCGGAATGTCGGTCATCCTGGTTCCCGGCGTGAGTCCCATGTATTCGAGCGCGCGCCATTTGGATTTGCGCTTTCCCTCATCGGCGATTGTGTCGGGGTTCGGCACTTCGCCTGCGATGGAGACGACATCTTCCGGCGACGTGCCCCAGGAGACGATGGGCGGCAGTGAAGCGGCATCCAGCTTCACCACGCGATCGAAATGCGCGCCCTTGTCGGTCTTGAGCGTGTCCCAATATTTGCGGGCCTTGTCCCAGGCCGCACCCTTGGGCGCCATGGGCCGGCCCTTCAGATATGCGTAGGCCTTCTCGTCGGGGGCCACCATGCCGGCCCGCGCGCCACCTTCGATCGACATGTTGCAGATAGTCATGCGGCCTTCCATGGAAAGGTCGCGGATCGCTTCGCCGGCATATTCGATAACGGAGCCGGTGCCGCCGGCCGTTCCGATTTCGCCGATGATGGCGAGAATGATGTCTTTCGCCGTGGAATGCGGGGCCAATTTGCCGTCCACCTGAACCAGCATGTTCTTGGCTTTTTTCTGGATCAGGGTTTGCGTGGCGAGCACATGCTCCACTTCCGAGGTGCCGATGCCGTGGGCCAATGCGCCGAAAGCACCATGGGTCGAGGTGTGGCTGTCACCGCAGACGATGGTTGTTCCGGGCAGCGTGAAGCCCTGCTCGGGGCCAACAACATGGACGATGCCTTGGCGCTTGTCGCGTTCATGGAAATAGGCGATGCCGAAATCCTTGGCGTTCTGCGCCAGTGTTTCGACCTGGATGCGGCTTTCTTCTTCTGCGATGCCCTTGGAGCGGTCGGTAGTCGGCACATTGTGGTCAACAACGGCCAGCGTCTTTTCCGGATGGCGCACTTTCCGGCCCGTCATGCGCAGGCCCTCGAAGGCCTGGGGGCTTGTCACTTCATGGACCAAGTGGCGGTCGATGTAGAGAAGCGAAGTTCCGTCCGCCGCCTCATGGACCAGATGATCCTTCCAGATCTTGTCATAGAGGGTGGTGGGCGCCGATGTTTTCGCGGCAACCTTTCGGATCGCCGGGGCGGCACGCTTGGCAGGGTGCTTCACCGGGCGCTTTGCAGCACGCTTGGCGGAGCGGCGAGACACTTTCTTCGCCACCTTTTTGACGGGCCTTTTGGCTGCCTTTTTCGCAGACTTCACCTTCACCTTGCGGGCGGGCTTCTTTGCTTTCGCAACGGACTTTTTCTTGGCCTTCTTTGCCATTAGATATCTACCAATCTGAGATTTGGCCGCCTTCTATGGCGTTTGCAGGGTTGAGTCAAAACGTCAAAACGCATTGGCTTACGCGGAACAAAAGCATGCGTCATTGCGCCCGTTGAAGGCCGCATACGTAAGCCGCAATCTGTCGCCAGGCGCCAAGAGAGGGGGCCAGTCATGACGTTGAAACCTTTTGCGAGAAAATTGCTTCTGGTCTTTCACTCGCTTACGTCTGTGGGCTTGCTCGGTTCCATTGCCAGTTTCTGTGTCATCGCGATTGCGGGCTTTGTGGCTGTTGATCAAGGCGCTCGCGCGGCTTTGCCATCGGCGTTGCTGGCCCTGACGATTGCCGTTGTGGTGCCGTTCGCATTGTTCGCCAATCTTTCAGGCCTGGCTCTGGCGTTGATGACGCCGTGGGGATTGTTCAAGTACTATTGGGTGACAATCAAATTTGGCGTGACGCTGTTTGCAACCGCGGTGCTGTTGGTCAAGGTCAGGCTCATCTCGCAAGTGGCGGATTGCTACAGCGGCGCGGCTTGTGCACTCGCTGATCCGAGGCATGGGGAACTTGAGCTTATTGTCCATGCGGCCACCGGGTTTCTGGTGCTGCTCATCCCGCTGGCGCTTTCGATCTTCAAGCCCCTAGGCCGCATCCCGTCGCGGAACGCGGCGGCCTAGCATCTGGCCCCACTGCCATCACACCTTCCCGAGATAATCCTCTTTCTCCAGCTTCACGCCCTTATGACGGAGGATGTCATA
>JAIBJH010000052.1 GCA_020029455.1 Hyphomicrobiales bacterium | reverse complement strand
AAACGCTGTCGACATCGTCCCCTCCTTCAGGTCTGGACACCGTCCATATGCCCATAGTAGGAATCCATGTCAAGAGGAATGGGAAAATATTTGTTCTTATCCTGCCATTCTTTCCCAAGGGGCATCCCGGACCTCCCCCGGAATCACCCTAAAGCGGGGTTCCATCTCGCGCGATGCGTTCCGCATCGCTTGGATGGAATGACGAATAAACAAAAACACGTCACTCCGTCCTGCGGAGCGCTCCGATTCATCAGATCCCGATGATCGCGCGCACGGATGGTAAAACCCCGTCATTCCATCCGAGCGCAGCGAGAGATGGAACCCAGCTTCGGGATCTGATGGGTTGAAGCAAAACTACTTACCCCGCCCGATCTTTCCCAGATGCGTATCGTGAAAGCTGGACGCATATTTGAGGCCGTAGCCCAGCATGCGATCGAAGCCCACATGGGCCATCCAGATCACGGCGCATCCCACCAATATCGTGCCCAATATGTCGAGACCCACCCACCAGCCGATGGCGCCCAGCACAATGGGTCCGATCGTCGAATGCATGACGTTGTAGGCAATGGCGCCGGCGCGCGGACCGAAGAGATAGAAGACAAAGGCCAAGTCGGGCGCGAGAAACAAAACGAAAAACATCCACCAGGAAATATCGAGCGCGTGGAAGGCCAACAGCGATGCTGCGGCAAGCGCCGCCCCTTCCGCGCGCAGCAGAAGCCTCATCTTGCCTTCAAGCATGGGAGCGCAGCAACGCGATGAAGTCCTTCACATGTTCCTCCGGTGTTGCCCATGATGTGACGAAGCGGCAATGGATCTCATCCTCATTCAATCCATCGATGGGCCAGTCATAAAAAAAAGCACCCTTGGCCTGCACGGCATCAAAACTCGCCTTCGGCAAGACTGCAAAAACTTCATTGGCCTCGACGGGCTGGCTCAGGCGCATGTGATTGCTGGCTGAAATTCCCTTGCCCAGCTCAGAAGCAAGGCGATTGGCGCGCTTGGCATTGGCAAGCCACACATCATCCGCGAGATAGGCAAGCATCTGCGCCGAAAGGAACCGGCCTTTGGATTGCAACTGCCCGGCGCGCTTGCGGCGGTAAAGAAAATCTTCCGCCAGGGCAGCATCAAAGAACACCACCGCTTCGAGCATCATGCCGCCATTCTTGGTGCCGCCGAAGGAAAGAACATCGATGCCCACCTTCCACGTCAACTCAGCAGGCGTACAACCAATGGATACCAGCGCGTTGGCAAAGCGCGCGCCATCCATGTGCAGCTTCATGCCCTTGGGCCTCACCACGGCAGTGAGCGCGGCAATGTCGTCAGGCGAATAGACGCGGCCCAGCTCTGTTGCATTGGAGAGCGAGATCGCCGTGGGCTTTGGCGCATGTTCACCATGGCCGAAATAATTGAGCTTATTGGCGACTGTGGCAGGCGCAATCTTGCCGCCTTCGCCCGGCAAAGGAATGAGCTTGGCCCCGCCCGTGAAAAGCTCCGGGCAGTTGCATTCGTCCGTGTTGATGTGGGAGGACTCGTGGCAGAAAATGCCGCCATGAGGTGGCGCAATGGTTGAGAGGGACAGTGAATTTGCCCCCGTGCCGTTCATCACCAGAAAAGCCTTCACGTCCTTCCCGAAAATCTGCGAGAGCCGTTGCTCTACCGCCTTCGCGCCCTCGTCATGACAGTATGAAACATCGGTGAGGCGAGTGTTGGCATCAACCATCGCCTGCATGATGCGCGGGTCAACGCCATAGACATTATCGGAAGCAAAGTTCACGGTTTCACACCCCTTTTTTCAAACAACAACACGCCCAATCCACAGGCGATGATCATGGCAATACCGGCGAGCGCTGTCACGTTCGGCCATTCATTGAAAAACATGGCGCCAAACAGCGCCGCAACAAGCGTGAAGGAATAGTAGAAGGGCGCAACCGACCGGGCCGTGGCGAGGCGGAAAGACATGAAGACGAAGAAATGGCCGCACATCACGAAGAAGCCTGCGCCCAGCGCAAAAAGCGCGAGCTTTCCGGTGACCGGAGTCCAATTTTCAAAGAGCAAGGTGTTGATGAGCGAGACGGCCAGCACCGCGACAATGACAGTGAAAGTGATGACGAGACCCGGCGCATCGGCGGGCGCTTTTCGCGTCAGGAGATCGCGGATGGCGGAGGCGAGCGCCGTGACGAGCGCGAGCAACGCATAGGGTGATGAGCCCGCAGAGCCCGGCTGGGCGACGACCAGCGCCCCCACAAGGCCAAGGCCGATCAAGAGCCAGCGGAAAAAGCCCACATGCTCGCCCCAGAACAGGCTTGCACCAGCAAGAACGATAAGCGGGGCCGCCTGGTAGATGGCCGTCACATCGGCGAGCGGCACATTAGCGAGCGCCAGAATGAAGGCCGTGACGGCGAAGACTTCGGCAAGCGCCCGCATCAGTGTCCAGAAGCCGAAGGCCTTCGGCAGGTGCTTCAGCTGGCCCATCACCGTAAGGAGGCCGAGGCACCAGATGGTCGCCGAAATACCGCGCAGGACAAGCGCCTGCAGTGGCGGCACATCATTGGCGATCAGCAGCTTGAGGAAGCTGTCGCAGCTCACAAAGGTGATGCCGGCCAGCACCATGGCCATGATGCCGCGCAGATTTGAGGATTGAGGCATGGGTTCCCGGTAATGGAAAAGGTGAACCCCTTAGAGCATTTGCAAATCGAATGCATCCAGCACTTGCACCCTCCCCCTTGTGGGGAGGGAAACAGCTCAACCCTTAGCTGCCTTTTCGATGGCAGCAATGTCGAGTTTCGTCATCTCCAGCATGGCGTTAAAGGCACGGGCCATTGCGGCTTGATCTTTGCCCGTGAGGATCTCGAGCATGCGCCGCGGCACGATTTGCCAGGAAAATCCCCAGCGATCCTTGAGCCAGCCGCAGGCGGACGTAGCCCCACCCTCCGAAAGGTAGTCCCAGAGGAAATCCACTTCCTTCTGATCTTCGCAGGCAACCGCGAAAGAGACGGATTCATTCGGCTTGAATTGCGGGCCACCATTAATGCCGGTGAACTGATGGCCTTGAAGCTCGAAGTGAACCGTCAGCACCGAACCTTCCGGCCCAGATGGCGAATCCTTGGGATTGCGCAGAATGGTGTTGATCTGGGAGTTCAGAAAGCCCTTCACATAGTAGTTGGCTGCCTCTTCCGCCTGGCCATCAAACCACAGGAAGGGAGAAATCTTCTGGAACTGGATCATGCTGCTAACCCTGTGCCGGCAGCGCCAGAACTTCGACGAATTGCGCCAGCTGCTTCAGCGAATCCTGCCAGCCGAGATCGCACATCTCCGGCGGGATGATGTCAGGAATGCCTGACTGGGTGATCGACACATCCGTGCCGCAGGAAACTTCCTTCAGCACCACCGTCACCTCAATGTCACCCGCAAGATTGGGATCATCGAACTTGTCGGTGTAGCGCAGCTTCTTGTTGGGCACGAGTTCGAGATAGGTGCCGCCGAAGGAGTTGGCGCCGCCTGAATCAAACTCCGTGAAGGACATGCGGAAGGCGCCGCCGACCTTCGGATCAAGGCTGTGGATCGTGCAGGTATATCCGGCAGGCGGAAGCCATTTGCACATGGCGGCGGGATCAAGAAACGCCTTGTAGACGCGGGCTGGCGGAGCCTTGAAGACGCGATGAAAGTTCGACGTATAGGGCATGATCTCCTCCTTATTATTTGTTCAGGCTGTAGAGTGAGAATGCGGCGCCAACCGGGTCCGTTCCGTTGACCGCCCAGCCGCCGCCCGGAACCTCGATGGGCTCGCGTTGGAATGAAGCGCCTTTTGACGTGGCCCGCTTCATAGCGGCACCAATTGAATCCACATTGAAATAATAGTTCCAATACGGCGGCGAAGGATCATCAGCAGTCTTCGTCATCATCCCGCCCTGCTGTCCGCCCTGCGCTTCAAAAATCTGGTAAGTACCCATGGGCCCCATATCCATGGCCTCGGCTTTCTTCCAACCGAAGAGCGATGAATAGAACTCCCAGTCCTTCTTCCAGTCTGCTGACATCAATTCGCGCCAGCCGATATGACCAGGCGTTCCATCAACCACCTTCTTCGGCTCTCCGGAACCATTGGGTTTGAAGGCGATGAAGGCCGCGCCGCCTGTGTCGCCCAGCACCGCGAAACGGCCGACGCCTGGAATGTCCGTTGCGGGCCGGTAGACTTTGCCGCCGAGTTTCTTTGCCGTCTCGGCGGCTATATCGGCAGAGTCCACATATACGTGCCCCATCCAGGGACGTCCCTTTGCCCCTTCCATCATTTCGGGCGGCGTCTTCATCATGCCGCCTATATCGATGTTGCCTGCCTTGAGGACGTTATAGTTCATGCCCGGCATGCCGCTGTCCTCGATCTTCCAGCCGACAACATGGGCGTAGAAATCCTTGGACTTGGCGATGTCCGGCGTCATCAGATCGTACCAAATGAATTTCGACATAACTCACTCCTCTTTTCCATAGTGAAATAACAATTCGATGTAGCGCCTAAGATGCAGGATCGAATCCGCCGCGATGGAAAGATCATCGCGCGCCTTGGCCAGAATGAAGGCACCCTGGATCACCGCCTGTGTGTGCAGCGCCAATCCTTCGGCGGACCAACTTGCCTTCGGCGCATGCCGGGATTTGGCAGCAGCAATAATTTCGGCAATCGTTCCGGCATGTGTCTCAATCCCGATGCGGCAGGCCTCGCGCAGCACCGGATTGGATGAGTAGGTCTCCTGCACCATGGTGCCGAGCAGGCAGGTCGCCTCCGGAATGCTGTGATCCTCCAGCAGTTGGCGGCGGAAATCGACATAGGCGATGAGTTGGTCCAGTGGATCCTCGAATTCGTGGTAGGACGCGGCAGCAAACATCGCACCCGTCATTTCCGTCCAGTAACGCGTGGCTTCGACGCCCAGTTCCTCCTTGCTTTTGAAGTGATGGAAGAAGGCGCCCTTTGTAACGCCCGCCGTACGGCAAAGCTCATCGACGGTTGTCGCCTCAAATCCCGTTGTTCGCACGACCTGCAGGGCGGCATTCAGCAATTTGCTGCGGGTGGATGGTTGGGTTACATTCATGAAAACAACCATACCGACTGGTTGGTATGTGTCAATGGCAGATTCTTATCCTCCCTATGCAGGACAAAAATCACCATACGGATCAAACAAATAAGAGCGATTTCTAAGGTAGCGCTTGAAGCAGCTCTGGCGTGGAATGGTTGCCTGCCGGCCACCAAGTTTTGCCTGCTTTGCGAGGCAATCTGTGCCGCATTGCGCCAGATCAACGCAGTTGGCCCACGCCATGGGCAAACGGCTCATGTGCGGCGGACCACCAACGGAATCCAGCCGCTGTTTACGTCTATAGACACATGAACCAGTATATGCCGCCGACCGCAGAAGAGATCCAAAATGCCCTGGGACTCGATACCCGCGCAGTGCGAAGGTCTTGGACCAAGCGCATTGCATGGGCCGTGTTGCTTGCCGCCGTGGCTGGTTTACTCCTGTGGTTCTTCCTTGCCCGGTCGGCGAGCACAAATGCGGTAAGCTACGAAACGGCCTCTGCGGCAATCTCGGACCTTGTCGTGACGGTGTCGGCCACTGGCAAGATCGAACCCATCACCAAGGTGGACGTGGGCAGCGAATTGTCCGGCATCATTTCCGAAGTGCTTGTCTCGGAGAACGACAATGTGAAGGCAGGCGATGTGCTGGCGCGGCTGAACGTGACGCGGCTCAAGGCACAACTGCAGGGCGCCGTGGCCAAGGTTGCGATGGCCGAAGCGGGCGTGAAGCAGGCGGAAGCTTCGGCCGAGGAAAGCAGTCTCGCTCTGGAGCGCCAGATATCCCTCGGAAGCCGCGGCGTCGTGGCCAAGGAACAAGTTGAAATAGCAACCGCCGCGGCCGCGAGAGCCGATGCCACGGTCGAATCCGCCAAGGGCCAGCTTGCCGCCGCCCATGCCGACCTTGCGGTGACATCGACCGATCTTAACAACGCCGAAATCACCACGCCCATCGACGGCATCGTGATGAAGCGCGCCGCCGAACCGGGCCAGACTGTCGCTGCCTCGCTGCAAGCACCGGTGCTGTTCGAGATCGCCCAGGACCTGCGCCGCATCCAGCTTGAGGCCCAGGTGGACGAAGCCGATATCGGCGCGGTGAAGGAAGGCCAGCAGGCCCAGTTCACGGTCGATGCCTACCGCGACCGCAAGTTTCCCGCCGTCATTGAGAAACTGTCTTTCGCCCCCGAGGAAGTTGATGGCGTCGTCACCTACAAGGCGGTCCTCTCTGCCGCCAATGATGATCTGTCGCTGCGCCCCGGCATGACGGCTACGGCGCGCATCACCGTCGAGGACTACAAGCAGAAGCTTGTGGTGCCCAATGAGGCCTTGCGCTTTGCCCCGCCCCGCGAGGAAGCCTCGAGCGGCTTCTCCATCACCCAATTGATCCTGCCACGCTTTCCCCGCAACAACCGCGCCAAGAAGGAAGTGAGCGCCGACGGCCTGAGGAGTCTCTATGTCTTGCGCGATGGCGCGCCCGCCGAAGTCAAGGTTGAGGCCGGCGCCAGCGACGGCAAGCACACCATCATTCTTTCCGGCGATCTCAAAACCGGAGACCAGGTCATCATTGCCCAGAGGGCACAAACTCAGGCGCAAACGCAGTGACAGAAAAGCCCCTGCTCTCCCTCCACCGCATCACCCGCGTCTATGGCCAAGGCGAATCCGAGGTGCGCGCATTGGACGGCGTCGATCTTGACATTTATCCGGGCGAATTCATCGCCGTGATGGGGCCGTCTGGCTCCGGCAAATCTACCGCCATGAATGTGTTGGGCTGCCTCGATAGGCCCACCTCCGGTGAATATTTTTTCCAGGGCGTTGAAGTCGGCTCCATTTCCAACACGGCGCGCGCCATGCTCCGCCGCAACTATCTTGGCTTCGTCTTCCAGGGCTATAACCTCCTGGCCCGCACCACCGCCCTGGAGAATGTGGAACTGCCTCTGGTCTATCGCGGCACGGCAAGGAGGGAGCGGCAGGAAAAGGCAGCACGGGCACTCGCCGTCGTTGGCCTTGAAGGCCGCGGGCACCATACGCCTGCGGAACTGTCCGGCGGCCAGCAGCAGCGCGTCGCCATTGCCAGAGCTATCGCCACGGACCCCACCATCCTTCTTGCCGATGAACCCACGGGCAACCTCGATTCGGCGCGCAGCCACGACATCATGCGCCTGCTCAAGTCCCTCAATCAGGATCGCGGCCTCACCATCCTCATGGTGACCCACGAGCCAGACATGGCCCACTATGCCACACGGCAAATTCATTTCGCCGATGGGCGGGTTGTAGCGCCAAAGGCGGAGGCCGCCTGATGCTGTGGGATTCGGTGAAGCTTGCGCTCCGCACCATCAGGCGCAATGTACTGCGCTCCTCGCTCACGCTTTTGGGGATTGTCATCGGCGTGGCATCGGTCATCGCTCTCGTCACGCTGGGCCAAGGCACCACCAACAAGGTGACGGCGGATCTTGCGAGGCTCGGCTCCAACATGCTGATTGCAAGGCCGGGCACGCCCACGCCGGGGCCGCCCAGCGGCCAGGACAGCCGCAGTTTCACGGCGCGTGACGTGGAAAGCCTGCGCTCGGGGCTTCGCAACATCAAGGGTGTCGCACCCTCTGCCAACAAGCAGGGCGTCGCAGTAAACGGCACGGCCTCCATCGACACCACTGTCACCGGAACGGAACCGGACTACTTCAACGTCCAGGACTGGGGCTTTTCAGCAGGCGGGCCATTCAGCGAGAGCGATACGCGCGCCGGGGCAGCCTCTTGCGTAATTGGAGAGACAGTGCGCCACGATCTCTTCGGCAACGCACCGGCGGTAGATGCCTCCATCCGTGTCGCAAACGTTTCCTGCACTGTTGTCGGTGTCCTGGCGGCAAGGGGTCAATCGGCCTTTGGCACCGATCAGGACAGCACCATCGTGATGCCGCTCCGCACCTTCCAGCGCCGCATTGCCGGAAGCACGCGCATTTCCACCATTTCCGTTTCCACGCAGCAGGCGGCCGACCTACCCACCGTACAGGCCGTCATGGAGGATATCCTGCGCGAGACGCGCCACATCAGGCAAGGTGAAGAAGATGACTTCACTGTGCGCGACATGACGCAACTTGCTGCCACCCTGACATCTACTTCAACAGTCATGACGGGACTCCTCGGTGCGGTCGCGGCCGTAAGCCTGCTGGTGGGCGGCATCGGCATCATGAATATCATGCTTGTGTCGGTCGCCGAGCGCACCCGCGAGATCGGCATCAGGCTTGCGATCGGTGCGCTGGCCTCGCAGGTGCTGGCGCAATTTCTCGTGGAAGCCGTGGTGCTCTGCCTGCTTGGCGGCATTATTGGCATCCTGCTCGGCTTGGGTATTGCCGCAACTGGCGCTGTCTTGCTCGACATTCCACTTGCAGTGCAGCCCACGGTGATTGCACTCGCCTTTGCCTTTTCAGGCGCCATCGGCCTCCTGTTCGGCTTCTTCCCGGCGCGGCGCGCGGCAAACCTCGATCCCATCGAGGCGCTCCGCCACGAGTAAGGTGGATGCCCCACCTCCCCCTTGTGGGGAGGTCAAAAATCGCCCTTGCGATTTTCGGGTGGGGGTTTCTTGTGGAAGTCCCAGACCCCCACCCTTTATCCCTCCCCGCAAGGGGGAGGGATGGAAGTCCGCTACTCAATGGATAGTGATCAGACTCTAGTTCAAGGCCTGCAGAAGCTCCGGCGTCGGATAGCTATCGGCCGGCATGCCAAGCTGCATCTGCACGTCCTTCACCGCCGCGCGCGTGCCCTTGCCGATCTTGCCGTCGATTTCACCGACGTCATAGCCCTTGCGCGCCAGATATTTTTGCAGAGAAACGATCCCTTCATAGTCCAAGGGCTCAACTGTTGCCCTGCCCTTTCCTACGGGTCCGGCGCCCGCAATGCGCGTGGCGAGATAGGCCGCCGTCGTCGAATAGATGAGGCTTTCGTTCCATTTGAGATAGGCCTTGGTGAAATTGTGATAGGCGAGAAAAGCCGGGCCGTTGCGCCCCATCGGCAGAAGCAGCGAGGCCGGGAAATTATCCGCCTTGATGTTCTTGCCTGACGCAGCCTTGACGCCCCACGCCGCCCACTGCTTGCGTGAATGCTGAATGGCGATATCGGCCTGGTCCCACGGCAGTTCTGCCGGAACTTTCACCTCTTGCAGCCAAGGCTCGCCCGGCTGCCAGCCATGTTTGCGCAAGAGATTGGCTGTCGAAGCGATCACATCCGGCACGCTGCCGATGAGGTCGCGGCGGCCGTCGCCGTCGAAGTCGACGGCGCTCTCATTGTAGTCATAGGCCATGAATTGCGTCTGGCCGATCTCGCCTGCCCAGGCGCCTATCATTTCTTCATAAGTCATGTCACCTGCATCGAGCAGCTGCAGGGCCGCGATCAATTGCGGGCGGAATTTTTCAGGACGCCGGCAATCCCAGGCAAGTGTTGCGATCGCCTGGATGGTGGGTGACTTGCCCATGAAGCCGCCGAAATCCGTCTCCAGCGCCCAGAACGCCGTGATCACGGGCGCCGGCACGCCATATTTGGCTTCGACTGCGTCAAAGATGTCCTTGTGGTGCTGCACCAGCTGCTTGCCTTTTGTGATGCGGCCCGCGCTTGCCATGCGCGCCTGGAAGGTCAGGAAATCCTGCGAGAAGACATTCTGCGCCCGGTCCTTCTTGATGATGCCGGGATCATATTTGAGGCGGTTGAGGATGGCGATGGCGCCCTGACTCACGCCTTGCGCTGCCGCTTCTTTTTTCACCGAAGCGATGTACTGCTTGAAGCCATCGCCCGTGTCGCCGCAGGTTTCTGCAAGCGCGGGGTGCGCGAGGAGCAGCAGGGTTGCCAGAGAGAAAAATTGTTTCCGCATCGTCATCCGCCGTGGTTGTTGAGGGGGTTGCTGCCTAGCTGCCAGGTTTGGCCATTTTTGGGCCACCATTGGCGCGCTTTCCGACCGTGTGGAATCACGCGGTCGAAAAGAACTCGCGCCAAGTTAATATGTTGGAGCAAATTCTTATCGGCCAAGTCTGCAACTTGGCCGGAATTGGCTCTAAGCACCTTTTCCGGCATTGCCCACAGATTCGGCAATACGGAATGAAAGAAGGGCCATGCTGGCGCACGGCCCCTCTCTCAGACCTCCAACAGCATTAGTCCACACTCCAGGAGCACTCCGGTGGACCGGGGGCGATGCCACCACAATGCGAGCGCAAGCCAATGCTTCTGCCGGAGCCCGAGCTCCACCATCAACATGTGCCCGCCATCTCGTTTCCCCGGCGCGGGTCGTGCTCGTGAAGATACCGCAGCTACAACAAAATGCAATTAGACGTTTAGGACCTACTGAAAAACTGGCTGAGCCGCGAGATGAGGTCATCAAAGGCTGGGGCCTTCCGCCCCACCGCGAGAACCGCGCAGGATTTGAGGATGACGCCATCATCGAGAATGCGCAGGTGATTGGCGGCAAGCGTCGAGCCCGTCGTGGTGATGTCGACAATGAGCTCCGCCGTGCCCGCCGCAGGCGCGCCTTCCGTGGCGCCTGTGCTTTCGACGATGCGATATCCGGTAACGCCCTTCTCCGTGAAGAAGCGCCGCGTCAAATTCTTGTATTTTGTCGCAACGCGCAAGCGGCGGCCATGGGCCCGGTAGAACTGCTCGGCCACATCATCGAGATCGGCCATGGAGGCAACATCCAGCCAGCAGGCAGGCACCGCCACCACCACATCGGCAGGGCCGAAATCCAGCCGCAAGCCTACCGATACATTTTCATCCGTAGGCGGAATGGTTTCCCTGAGCAGATCTTCGCCCGTGATTCCGCCATCGATTTTGCCCTCGCGCAGGTGCTGGGCGATTTCCGAGGCCGAGAGGAACGCAATGCTGATGCCGGGCATTCCCTTGAGCGCCCCGCGATAGCCGCGCTCCGAGCCATTGCGGGAGATGCCAAGGCCGGCTTTCTCAAAGAGGGCGGATGTTGCATCCATCAGCCTCCCCTTGGAGGGAATGCCAAGAACAGCTTCGCTCATGGCAACACCGCCTTCACGCGCTCGGTGTGAATGGCGCAACCCACGGCCGGAATTTTTTGAGGCGCGCCGAGATCGCTGAGGAGATCGTCGTAACGCCCGCCGCCCGCCACGGTGACGGGCTGATTGCGCGCCTCCACTTCCACCTGGAAGACGAGGCCGGTGTAATATTCAAGTTCGCGCCCGAAGCCTGCATTGAACTGGAAACGTTTCGGATTGAGACCCTGATCTTCCAGCGCCGCGATGCGCCGCTCAAACCAATCGATTGCGCCTGCAAATGTCTTGCCGCCTTTGAGCGATTTTAGTTGCGTAGGCACATCACTCACCGTACCTTCAATCGCAAGATAGCGCTCGATTGTTTTGACCATCGCCGCATCAAGCGGTGCTTGCGAACGGTCGGCAAATTTTTCCGCAAGGCGGCTGGCAATGTCCGCCACGTCTCGGTCGGTCACTAGCGGCAGGCCTAGCTGATGAAGACGCTGACTGACGGCATTCAGAGCATTCTGCCCCGCAACGGCATCGACATGGGCGGAAATGCTGGTTTTCTTCTGCGCTGGAGGCTTGGCAAAATTGTCGAGGAGCGCATGAAAGGCCTGCGGCCGCCAGAACTGGTGGCGAAGCCTTCTGCGCCAGCGCGCGGGCATGGGCATGTCTTCTATCAGCGCATTGAAAAGGCCAAGATCGCCCAGCGTCACCTTGAGCTGGGAAAGCCCTGCAGCTTCCAGCGCACTCAGCGTGAGCTTGATGACACGCGCTTCTGCCGCCACGGGATCGCTGCCGCCAAACCATTCCAGCCCCGCCTGATTGAACTCCTGCGGGGATAGCGCCTCGTCGGGAAAGCGGAAGGCCGTGCCCAGATAGCAATATCGCGTTTCGGCGGCGGGGTTCTTCGCCGCATTCAGGTGATAGCGGCAGGCTGGCACCGTAAGGTCGGGCCGGAGGCATAGTTCATTGCCGTCCGGGTCATTGAATACAAATGTCCGTGCACGGATGTCTTCACCTGAGCGCTCAAGGAAAATATCGGCGGGCTGGATGATGTCGGGTGCGATGTGCTCAAAGCCTGCGCGCTCAAACACCGCCATGATGGCGGCGTTCTGCCGGGCCAGCGCCTCACGTTCTGATGAGGAACGCCCGGGCATTTACTTGTCCTCCCTCCCCCTTGTGGGGAGGGTTGGGGTGGGGGTCTGGGACTGGGTCAAGCACACCCCCACCCGAAATTTGCCTTCGAAGTTCCGTGCCGAGCCGCAGATCCTTGATCTGCACCTCGTTCCTCGCCTTCTCATCGCCGCCCTGAATGATGACAAGGGGAGCGCCGCGCTTGTCGGCATATTTCATCTGGGCCTTCATGCCCGCCGTGCCCACATACATCTCGGCGCGCACACCCGCGTTGCGAAGTTGCTGCACCATGCGCCAGTAATCTCCCTGCCGATCCTTCTCCATGACCAGCACCACGACGGGAGCCAGCGTCTTCGACGTTTCCGCCTTCCCGACCAGCTTCAGTGCCGAATAGAGCCGTGACACGCCGATGGAAAAGCCCGTGGCCGGAACCTGCTGGCCTGTGAAGCGCGCCACCAGATCGTCATAGCGCCCGCCACCACCCACCGATCCGAAGCGCACGGTGTTTCCATCCTCGTCCTTCGTCTCCATCAGCAATTCGCATTCGAAGACGGGGCCAGTGTAATATTCAAGGCCGCGGACGACCGATGAGTCAATCCTGATGCGATCACTCTCGTAGCCCGCTTTGCGAACCAACGCATGAATCTGATCGAGCTCGGCAAATCCGGCCTGCATCAATTCACTTGATTCAAATTTCTCTTTTGGGATGGCCGAACCTTTGCCAAGTGCCACAAATCTCTCATTCAAAAGTACAGCCATGACGTGTTCAATTTGCACAGCATCAAGTTCAGCGCCTTTGGTGAAGTCACCGCTTTCGTCCTTCCTGCCCTTTCCCAAGAGCAGCCTGACACCATCCGGTCCGAACCTGTCGAGCTTGTCCATGGCGCGCAAAACGGCAAACCGCTTTTCACCATAGTCGTCTAACCTCAAACCTATCACCTCCAGAAGTCCATCGAGAACCTTCCGGTTATTCACCTTCATCACATATTGTCCGCGCGGAATACCCAACGCCTCCATCGTATCCGCTGCCATCATGCAAACTTCCGCATCGGCGGCGGGCGAAGATGAGCCAACCGTATCGGCATCGAACTGCATGAACTGGCGAAAGCGCCCCGGCCCCGGCTTTTCATTGCGAAACACCCAGCCCTGACGATAGCTGCGATAGGGTGTTGGCAATTGACCTTGCGTGTTCTCGGCCACATATCGCGCCAGCGGCGCCGTCAAATCATAACGAAGCGACAGCCACTGCTCATCATCATCCTGGAAGGAAAAGACGCCGGCATTGGGCCGGTCCTGATCGGGCAGGAACTTGCCCAGCGCGTCGGTGTACTCCACGAAAGGCTGTTCGACAGGTTCAAAGCCATAGGATTCGTAAACCTGCTGGATCGTCGCCAGCATGGTTCTCGTGCCGCGAATTTCATCGGCATCAATATCGCGGAATCCCTTGGCCACGCGGGCTTTCGGGCGGTTTGGCTTCTTTTCGCTCATGGCCGGGCTTCTAGGGGAAGTGCGGCCACCTGTGAAGGGCGGCCTACTTATCCCGCTTC